>JAUWGG010000158.1 GCA_030606525.1 Methanobacteriota archaeon
TTAGCAAAGATAACAGCAGATTTTCTAGCGAGCAGACAACCACTTCCATTTAGTAATTCATCGTGCTGTGGGAATTACAACCTAAACACATAATACTTTCGTTAGATATTGATGTGAGATAATGAATGAAGAGAAAAGGCATCAAGAACGATCGTGCATGAGAAGACCAAAAAGTGGTCAGAAGTGCTCGGTTTGATTAAATAAGATGATCAACCTATTAAGAGCTGAGGTGATCAAAAATGGAAGAACATGAAAAAAGACATGGAAAACACATGGATGCAGAAGAGATAAAGGAGATTCTAACAATGGTTTCAGACAAAATACCAAAACTTCTCACCAGCTTAACAGATGTTCTATATGGTGCTGAGCAGGCTGGTAAGTACGGAAAGGCTGTTGCAGGTTTTTTTAAAGAACTGAAGGACAGCGGTATGACAGATGCGCAGGCGTTTGAACTTACGAAGCAGTACATGTCCAGTTTGAATCTAAGCGGAATGATAGATAAAGCAATGAGCGGGAAAAAAGTGATGATTCGTAAAGATAAGGAATAGTATTATATCTATCATTTCATTTCATTCTTTTTCTGATTTAAGAAAGAATTTGGAGATGATAAAGATGCCAGCGATAGAAGCTATTGTGATAAAAAATCTAACCAAAAAATTTGGTGATTTGGCTGCAGTTGATCATGTGTCATTTAGTGTAAAACAAGGTGAGATATTCGGGCTTTTAGGACCGAACGGTGCAGGTAAAACCACATTGATCCGATTGTTAAGCACGCTAACCAGACCAACAGAGGGAACAGCAACTGTTGCAGGATACGATATCTCCAAAGAAGATAGTAAAGTTCGAGAGCATATTGGTCTGGTCTCAGAGAAGATGATCATGTACGATAGATTAACTGCTAAGGAAAATCTTAAATTATTTGGGAAACTATACGATATTCCGAATGATGTGCTTGAGAAACGAATATACAAACTGCTGAAACTCGTTCGAATGTTGAAATGGAAAGATGCTCAAATAGGAACATTTTCAACGGGTATGAAACAGCGAATTAATGTCGCAAGAGGACTTCTTAACATGCCTGGAATTCTATTTTTAGATGAACCTACACTCGGCTTGGATCCACAATCAACTTCTGAGATCAGAGAATTTATAAAGAGGGTAAATATTGAGAATAAAACAACGATCATTCTTACTACTCACATGATGATAGAAGCAGATATGTTGTGCGATCGAATTGGCATTATAGACAAAGGAAAGATAGTAGCATTGGATACATCTGAAAATTTGAAGAAGATATTAGCAGGTACGGACACTAAAAGCATAGAATTGGAGATCTCTAATCTCACTACAAACTTATTATCGCTGTTGCGAGGGTTGGATTGCGTTAAATCGATAATTCAGAACAACCCGACCCACATCAAAATTAGGGCGATTGGGGAGGAAGCATTTGACAGCATTATTGATACTGTCCGAAAGAACGATGGCAAGATCAAATCAATAAATGATCTCGAACCTACGCTTGAGGATGTATTCCTGCACATTACAGGTCATGAGGTGAGAGAGCAGGTTTCAAATAGAGTTAAGGGTCAAGCACCTAGACACGGGTTTAGGACCAAATCAAGAATAAGGTGATATTATGGCATCAAGGATAATAAAGCATAGTTTATGGATAGCATGGAAAGACTTGTTGGATCTATGGCGGAATCGGCTAGCGCTAGTCATGATCGTTATGATGCCGCTGTTCATGATGGTGATGGTTGGGTATATCTTTCCATCCAGCAGTTCGATCAGTCATGAACCTGTAGCATTAGTGAACGAAGATGTAGGGTTCTATGATGACAAAACAATGAGCGAGATGTTCATAAGAACACTTGGAGACATAAATAATAAAACAGGTATGATGGATCTCACCACAAGTACAAGTTTCGAGGAAATAAGGACTAAAATCCAAGATGGTGAGCTTCTTGGTGGTATACTATTATCCCAGAATTTCTCAATGAATTTAATGACTGGGAAGCAGGCAACAATAACCATTGTCACGGATCAATCCAATCCACAAATGTCTATGCTTATTCAAAGTGCTTTAACGCAAACCATTGAGCTTATGGGCACTCAAATGGCAATGTATACGCTCAATGAAACGTATCAAGTACCTTCCAATCACACATTAGCAATAATCAAACCATATACTGTTCAAGTCAAAGGAATCGTTGCTGGTGAACCAAGTTACTTTGATTTTGTAGCACCGGGCATAATGGCGATGACCGTGATGATGTCTGTGATGACCGGTTTACCTCATGCTATATCACATGAAAAAGAAGCCGGAACCCTTGATGGCATGTTGGCAGCACCAATAAACCGATTGTCGATAATATTGGGAAAAACGATTGCACAGACAACCAGAGGGGTCACTCAAGGATTAATCTTACTTGGACTGGCAGTCCTTCTATTCGGTGTTACTATTCAGGGGAATATCTTATTGGTATTACTTCTCTTGCTTTTAGCAGTATTCAGTTTTGTTGGCTTGGGGATTTTGATCACATCGTTTGCAAAAGATGAACAAACTGCTACCATGGTAATGATGACTTTGATGTTCCCGATGATGTTTCTCAGTGGGGTATTCTTCCCCATTCAGCAGATGCCCTGGTACATGCAGGATATCGCACACTGCCTTCCCCTAACCTATGCAACCACTGCGCTTAGAAAAGTAATGATCCTAGGTGCAGGAATATCTGCGATAACTACTGAGTTGACTATATTAATTGGATTTGGAATCGTCATGTTGGCGATTGCCGTTCCATTGTTCAAGAAAGCTATGACCCGCTGATCGCTCTTTAAAGAAGCAAAAGAGTTAATTGCCCTTATGCATTTACGGGGGAAACGGGGTTGATGATTTGATCTCAAATGAGTTGATAAAAAATACAACCATCGAACTTTTAAGGAAGGCAGTGACAAAACTGCCTGAGGATGTGGAAG
>JAUWGG010000074.1 GCA_030606525.1 Methanobacteriota archaeon
AAATTGGCTATGATGTCCGATAGAGATATCAAACCTGTAAGGATTCCTGCTTCTATCAGAACCAGAGCGACCACTGCTGCCAACCAGGTTATTGTTAATATCGATGGTTTCTTCATGTCCTCCTCTCCAATATGGCTATGTAAGGTAAATTTTCTTCTCCCATAATTTCTATAGGTTCCTCTTTTCCTTCTTTCAATATATCGAAGAGCGGTTCATCGCTTACCTCTATGGTGCAGTTATAATCGTAGAACTCACAAGAACCGTCTTCCCCAATTTCATCCACAACAGTGATATTTAACATGAAATGTCTGGTATTGCTGTCATCGATCGTGCAATGCACAAGATAAGTGTCGTTCTCCGTTAATGTATAATTCCAACTGCGATCTAGATCTTCCACGTCTTCCACATTAATCGTGATGACCGAATACCTGTGATGTCCAAAAGAGGGTTTGACGTAGATCTTGGTTTGATTATTCACATGATCGATTATTAATTGGGGTAAAGAGGATAATTCAGGTACTCCTATGAATTGAGGTGTGATCAGTATAGCCAATACCATCACCACGACAACAGCTGCCATCATAATTTTGCGCAACATGGTCCTCTAAGCATAATAAGATTAGTGATACATAAATTTTGAGTCAATAGGGGATTTAGATATGCGTTCATTCAACTGTTACGCTCTTAGCAAGGTTCCTGGGTTTATCTATCGGGCAATTTCGTTCCTTAGCGACATAATATGCCAGCAATTGCAGAGCAATGGATATTGGTATTGGAGCAAAAAGGTTCTCTATTGTAGGTACATAGATTACGGAATCGACATATTTCCTTAGATCCTCGTCGCTTTCATAACCGACTGCTATTGTCGGGGAGCCGCGAGCCGCAACCTCACCTATATTACTTAACATCTTTTGATATGTATGGTCCTTAACTGCGATCGCTATTACGGGTGTTTCTTTTGTTAGGAGTGCCAATGGCCCATGTTTCAATTCACCAGCTGGATAACCCTCAGCATGGATGTATGAGATTTCTTTTAATTTTAGGGCTCCTTCAAGTGCTGTAGGAAAACCAATGTTTCTTCCTATGAAGAATATGTCTTTAGCATGGCATATATTTTTTGCTACTTCCTTTATCATATCGGCATTGTCCAATACACTCTGAGCATATCTGGGTAAGGACCTTAACCCCTCCTTTATATGTTTGGCATTGTCGTAGGTCAAGGTCTTTTTAGCAAGTCCAAGATTGATCGCTATTATGTAAAGCGCTACCAATTGTGTAATAAAACTCTTTGTCGCAGCAACACCGATCTCAGGTCCTGCTCTTGTGTAAATAACTTCATCCACTTCCCTAGTGATCGAACTGCCAACCACGTTCGTCACTGCTATCGTTCTGTAACCTCGATGTTTTGCCTCTCTTGCCGCACCTAATGTATCAGCTGTTTCTCCGCTCTGACTGATCAATATTACTAAAGGATTTTCAAAGGAAGGCGATGAATGCCTGTATTCTGAGGACATCTCTGCTGTCGTAGGCACCTTCGCTATTCTTTCAAATAGATATTTCCCTATCAATCCAGCATGATAGGATGTACCGCATGCTATGATCTTTATTGAATCAAAATGAATTTTCAAAAAATTGGTTTCATCCATATCCAAAATTCTACCAAGGAGCGTTCGGTGAATGGCTGATGGCTGCTCAAAGATCTCCTTTAGCATGAAGTGCTCATATCCTCCTTTCTCTGCATCCTCTAAACTCCAATCTACTCTTTCCCATTCTCTTGTTATTTCTTTGCCATCAAGTGTGGTTATTTTAATGTTATCTTCAGTAAGTGTAGCTATCTCGCGGTTCATCATATAGATCACTTTATCTGTGTGTTCCAGAATGGCTGGGATATCGGATGCTACAAAATTTTCATCATCGCCTACACCTAGTATCAATGGACTTTCATTCCTTGCTGCCACGATCTCTTTTTTATTGCCCAGATGGATAACTACAATTGCATAAGAACCTTGAACGTCCTTTAGAGCTTTTCTCACAGCGTCCTCCAAGTTTCCCTTGTAATATTTTTCGATAAGATGTACTAAAACTTCAGTGTCGGTTTCGGAAGTAAAAACATGACCTTCTTTCATCAGTTCTTCTTTTAACTCCATATAATTTTCTATTATACCATTATGAACGAGAGCGGTTTTTTTCTTACAATCCAAGAAAGGGTGCGCGTTTTTCTTAATCGGTTGACCATGGGTTGCCCACCTTGTATGCCCTATGCCGATATTTCCCTCTAACTTAGGCAATATCCTCTCTAAATGTTCTAATTCCCCTTTCATCTTATAGAGTTGGATCTCATCATTGATAACAGCGATACCAGCGGAATCGTATCCTCTGTATTCCAACCTCTTTAAGGCAGGGATGATTATCGATCGTGCATTTTTTTTACCCGTGTATCCGATGATTCCGCACATTCTTACACCATGATATATGTTTATATATTCCACTAAACAATGATACCCCTATTAGGAATGCTTCCCTCGATCTTTCTTAATGATGCGATTTTGCACCGAGCTCCAATAATTGAACCAGCAGATGCTGCAACTTTATCTCGTACAAGGGTATCCTCACCGATCAGAGTACCAATGTCTTTTACCTTATGAAATTTATCTCCTAACTTAATATCCGCATCGCCATGTTCCACTGTGAAGTTAGTACCCAATCTAACACCGTCATCGATCACCGAGTGTGATATAAACGATGTAGGACCAATGCTCACATCACTCATTATCACGCTGTGCTCTATCAAACTGAACGGTTGAATCTGCACATTATCTCCCATGCTTGTAGATGGATATATACATACGTTTGGACCTATCTCGCATCCTTTTCCTATGATCACTGGGCCAAGAATATATGAACCTGAATGAATGACACTTCCTTCACCGATTGATACATATCTTTTGATTATAACGTTCTTTTCTATTGTACCGGCAGTTTTTCCTTTTGCTTTACCTAAAGCGCAAGCATTAACATGTAATAGATCCCAAGGATAAACAGCATCAACCCACATTCCCCGAGTGACAATACCTTTGACAGGTTCTTTTGGTATCAACGATTGAATCACACTAGTAAGATCGTACTTCCTTTCGGACATCAATAGATCAATTGCATTGAAAATATCTGGTTTGAAGGAATAGATGCCGGTACTTATCAGGTCGCTTATCTTCTCCATAGGTTTCTCGACGATATTCTTCACAATATTGCCAGAAAGAGTTACCACTCCATATTTGGAAGGGGTATTGCTTTTCGTGATCGCCAAAGATGTTCCTTTTCGCTTGTTTATTAGATCTGATATCACCTCAGGAGCGACGACATTATCGCCAGCAACTGCAAGAAACTCGTCATCTATATGATCCCTCGCCATGCTCAATGCGTAAGCGGTGCCTAATTTCCCAACCTTTTTCTTCTGTGTCACATATGTGATGTTAACATCAAAATTCTTGCCGTCCTGGAAATGGCTCATTATTCTCTCTTTCTTATAGCCAACAACCATTATGATGTCTCGAATCCCATTTTTGGTTAATGCTTCAACTACATACTCCACAATCGGACGATTAGCTATAGGAATCATAACCTTTGGCTTAGAAACAGTAAAAGGTCTCAGTCTTGTGCCCTCACCTGCACTTAGAATTACAGCTTTCATTGCATCACAAACGTAAATTCAGGTAATAGGATATAAGGTTTCCGAAAGGCTTTCATTCAAGGTAGATGCTCGTTTTGAACCGTTTACTGTAGACCCAAGGATCTTCAGTTAATGCTTTTTCTTTAATACGGATGTATTGTTCCACTTTAGCATCGCAATTGTCCGCAAAATGAACTGCGATGGCTTCAGGCAGCTGAGGTTTTTTCGGTGAACCCCATTCTAATTCACCATGGTGGCTCAATATAATATGCGCGACCTTTAATTTAAGATTTTGTGGAAAATCGGGAATGTTGTTTGCTCGTTCCATTATCATCTCCTCGCCTAGGATGATGTGACCTCGAAGCATTCCCTCTCTTGATATGTCGATATTGGTCGTAACTTTATATTCTTTAATTTTACCGATATCATGGAGGATCGCACCTGTTAGGAGTAAATCCCTGTTCAGCTGTGGATGAATTTCAAATATCTTTTGACACAACCAAACTACATTGAGCGTATGCTTAAGCAATCCCCCTAAGCAATTCAAATGCAGATGCATGGACGCTGGAGCTTTTTTAAACTCGCTTACAAAAGCCTCATCACTGAAAAATGCGAATAAGAGCGAATTGAGCGGCTCATTCTCAATGGTTTTAATAATGGCGATGAGTTCGCCCATCATCTTTGTTGTATCCTCATCTATCGATGGTACAAAATCCTCAATACTGTATTCTTCTGCTCCACATACCCTGATCCCATCTCCCTTCTCTTTGCTCATGGATATTTCCTTTACGCCTTTATATTCATCCACCATACCTTTTATACGGACCACGCTGTTCGTGTTGAAACTGTCATATAATTTTCTCACTTCATTTTCATTATTATCTCCCCAATATTTCACAGTCATTTCATCTGTCATATCTGATATGCGAAACTCAAAAAGATATCCATACCTATACTTTCGAGGGGGTTTTTTATATTTTACGGAAAAGGCGCTGTCTACTTGCTCACCGGTTTTCAAATCTTTAACGAACTGTTTTTTCATATTCTCACCTACATAACTCATATGAGCGATGCGACTATCAAAATCACTAAAAAGATGAGTCCAATGAGAGCAGTTAGAGTTATGGGCAGCTTAGCTTTTTGGGCCAAAGGTTTCGATACTGCTCTTATTAAGATAAGTTTATAAAATGTACTTATAATGCATGCAAGCACGCTAGTTTGCGCTGCTACCCATGGATCTAAATTGCCAGTAAATGCTAAAGAGGAAACTGAAGCAACAACAGCAGCGCTTGACACGAAACCTCCAATGGCAAGCATATAAACCCCCATACCTCCGAAATAGGTTTGAATCAGATAAGCGCATGCAGATACTGCAGCAAAAAGACAAGCGAAACGCAATGCAGGCACTATCGCAAATGGAGTTTTTATCTCTATCGTATGTTGGGTTGTCGATGTTCTCT
Organism: Methanobacteriota archaeon; assembly: GCA_030606525.1. Lineage (GTDB taxonomy): Archaea > Thermoplasmatota > Thermoplasmata > JAUWGG01 > JAUWGG01 > JAUWGG01. The sequence continues at coordinate 5,128 of JAUWGG010000074.1, forward strand.
TTTTAAGAAATACTGTTGTAATCATGCTGATAAGTATCATCACCGCAAGGGGAATGAAGATTATACCAGCAACCTTTAAACTAGGGTCTGAAAATGAACAGATCAATAGATTGCGAATAAGCATCGCACCATTAGCTAAAATGATGCCGACCAACGCGGAATTTTTTATATTCTCTTTTTGTACACCTTTTGATGCCATATTCGCCAATGAAACTGTTGTTGCCTCAGAGTTCACAAGCCCACCCAACAAACCTGAGAACTCCAAGCCTTTGGATGTACCCACCCTCCTCATGATAATGAATGAGATGAACGATATGGAAGAAACAAAGATCACGATCAATAGTATCCAATAAATATCAAATAGTGTACCAGGACCGATGAGCTCATAACCTCCTATAGAAATGGGCTTCATTTGTGCTGTAATTGGTACCAGGATAACCGCTATTGTAAGAAATTGTAGTGCTTCAAGCATCTCATCTTCAGTTAGTGCAGCAGCCACGTGATGCAATCTCCTCTTCGTTAAAAGTAAAAAAGTCGTGGCTATTCCCAATACAACACCTTCATACACCATACCTATGCCGATAAATACACCGATGGTAAAAGCGACAAGTAATGCAACTGGTGTTGTTAGGCCTGACATCTCAAGTGAATGCCTTATATAAAACAACATGACAGCCATAGCTCCGAAAATAAAAAAACCAACGTAAACGAGATAAGAAAGCCCGGGAAATTCAACTTGTAATGATAAGAAAGCGAGCATGCAGCCAGCTATCGCAACGAGTGAGAAAGTTCTTACACCAGCAATGATCAGTCTGTCTTCACCATGCCTTTGCCGCTCCAG
>JAUWGG010000009.1 GCA_030606525.1 Methanobacteriota archaeon
GTATTTTGATATAGCTAGTTTATATTTCTCATCTTTGAAATAACTGTCTCCTTTGGCAGCTGTCGATACACTTAATCTTGAAAATACTAAAGAAACCAGAGCACCAATGATCCCAACACCAATTAAAAGAAAGACGTTCTCTACTGATAGATTTTCCCACGGATACATACGGAAGAGAATGAAGATCAATAACATGGATATAATGGTAGCGATGATAACGATATTTATGTAATTGATACTTGATAAATTTCTTTTTGAAAAAATTCCCTCTGCCTTCCCCATCGCTATTTCGATCTCTTTTTCGGAGGGCTTTATGTGAATTTCATCACCTTCAGTTATTATATCCAAAAATACAGTATCGCAATTTGAGCATTTCTTTGTTTTGATAGGAAGCAGTGTACCGCAAAGAGGACATTCGAATTCTTCTTCCTTTTCCTCTATCGACAATGATTCAAGCAAATCACTGGCTATCTCTTCATCCAACACCTTCGACAGCTCTTCGTCGTCTTTTCCTTTATTCTCTTTAAACTTCTCATTTCTAAATGCCAGTCGCATCCCACCTGATCATAGTTTTTTCATTGACAAATCCTAAAGATCCCATCTTAATTCAAAACATTTTATGTTATTGGATTTTATATGATATAAATCTATCGTTTTTTGCATTATTTATCTCCACTACTGTAAATTTTTTCAAAATCTTTTTCTTTTTTATTGTTTTTAGTTGATTTTATTAATTCCTTCTTTAAATTTTTCTTTTCCAAATACTCAAATATATATTCTGGTATTAATATTGCTCCAACCCATATCGTCATCACTGTAGCAATAAGACATGTAAAATAATGAACCCAACTCGGCAAAATCCTTGAGAAATCAAGCTCTGTAATTCCTCTGATATAAACATATTTAAAGAAACTTATCCATACTGCGTAGTAGAATACCCAAATAGCGATTGCCCCTATTATTCCCATCAAGAGTTTTTTAATCTTTTTCATATTTACCTGTTTTTTGGTTATTTTTAACCCAATTCATTCCATTTGCATCTATGTAGGGATAGTAATGAGGAAATATAAATTACATTTAGATGTGATATAAATCTATCGCTTTTTAAAGGTTTTTAGGAAAATACATTAAAATGTGAAGTGCATTACCTAAAGATAATATGAGAACTCTTCAATTAAAAAAATCATTGAAGGCGGTGAATGCTGAAACGGGAGATACAATTGAGATAATCTCCGACGGAAAGGCATACGCAGGTATATTGATGCCAAGCCATGAGTTCAGTGGTGAGGATATATTGACGATCAAACTACCGAATGGATACAACATCGGTGTTAAAATTACGCCCAAAACAAAAATAAAGGTTGTTAGGAAAAGAACATCAAAGGAAAAAAAGACCAAAAAAATACCTTTTGATAAGAAAAAACCAACAATAGCTGTGATCGGTACAGGGGGGACGATAGCAAGCTATGTGGATTATCGAACAGGTGCAGTGCACCCAGCATTGACTGCTCAAGACCTCATATTCTCTGTGCCGGAGTTGACTGACATCTGTAATGTGAAAGCGAAGGTTCTATTCAGCGTTCTCAGTGAAAATATGCAAGTGGAGTATTGGCAGAAATTAGCAAAAGAAGTAGCAAATGAATTGAATAATGGAGCAAAGGGAGTGATCATACCTCATGGTACTGATACCTTGGGATACACATCCTCAGCGTTATCTTTCATGCTCCAGGATTTAAATGGTGCAGTTATCTTGGTGGGTTCTCAGCGCTCTTCAGACAGACCATCATCAGATGCAAATATCAATCTTATAGCTTCAGCCAAACTCATTGCTGAATCCGATTTGGGTGAGGTCGTGGTTGTGATGCACGGTGAAACATCGGATTCCTACTGCACGATCCATCGCGGTACAAGGGTTCGAAAGATGCATTCGAGTCGAAGAGATGCTTTTAAAAGTATCAACGAAGGACCAATAGGAAAGATAATGGCAGATAGAATAATATTTTCCCAGGATTATGGGAGAAAAAGCAGTGGTAAGGTCAAGGTCAAGGATAAAATGGAAAGCGATGTTGCACTGATCTATTATTATCCAGGGATGAAAATCGAACACTTCAATTCTATCGCTGAACGATCCAAGGGAATAGTGATTGCTGGTACAGGCTTAGGTCATGTCTCGACAGATATGATAAAGGCGATCGGTAAAGCGATAAAAAGAGGAGTTCACATCGTCATGACCACTCAATGCTTGTATGGTAGAGTGAACATGAACGTTTATTCCACCGGGAGGGATCTGATAAAGGCTGGCATCATTAGTGGAGATGATATGCTGCCGGAAACAGCATATATAAAACTAATGTGGGTCTTAGGTCAAACTCAAGAGCAAGAAGAAGTAAAAAGATTGATGCGGACGAACCTCGTGGGAGAGATAAGTGAAGGGAGAAGTTTAGATGAACGAGCATGATATAGACTATTCAAAGCTCAATTTAAAAGTTGGCTTGGAGATCCATCAACAGCTTGATACCCACAAACTATTCTGCGATTGTGAATCTAAGCTAAATGAAAAAAAAGGAATCGTTTTTCTCAGAAGATTAAGACCGACGCAGAGCGAGATGGGTGAGATAGATAGGGCTGCAGTAGCCGAAGCTCAAAAAAAATTGTGTTTTTATTATCAAACAGCCGATACATGTCTGGTGGAAGCAGATGAGGAACCTCCTCATGCTGCAAATGATGAAGCAATTGATATCACCCTGGAAGCATCTTTTATGTCGAATGCAAAAATCGTGGATGAAGTGCATTTTATGCGCAAAGTTGTTATCGATGGTTCCAATACAGCTGGATTCCAGAGAACAGCTTTGGTAGCGCTGGATGGTTTTATAGAAGTGAATGGTAAGAAGATCGGCATTTCAACGATCTGTTTGGAAGAGGATGCAGCAAGAAAAATTGAAGAGAAAAAAGGCGAGGTCGTCTACAGATTGGATAGATTGGGCATTCCATTGATTGAAATTGCAACGCTGCCGCAGATCAGATCTCCCAATGAGGCAAAGGAAGTAGCTGAATATATCGGGTCTCTGCTCAGGGCAACGAAGAAAGTGAAGAGGGGCATAGGAACGATCCGTGAAGATGTAAATATATCAATAGCCAGGGGAGCAAGGGTCGAGATAAAGGGAGTTCAAGAACTCAAAATGATTCCAAAGTATATCGAGGAAGAGGTTGCGCGTCAACTTGGTTTGATTGATGTCAAGAACGAATTAGAAAGAAGAGGGATTAAGAATGTTAAAACTCGGGTGATGGATATTTCAAGTGTTCTTAAAAATACGAGATCAGCAATCATCAAGAATATTCTCAGTAAAACTGGAAGAAAAGTTATCGGCATTAGACTCGTCGGTTTTGAAGCGCTATTGGGAAGCAAGTTCTGTGCGTTGCCTAAAGCCAAAAAAGAGAAGGAAAAGAAAAGCCCAGTAAAAAGAAGATTGGGAGCGGAGTTTGCACAATATGCTAAAACCATTGGCATAGAAGGAATAATTCACTCAGATGAGATGCCTGCTTATGGTATTACGATTGAAGAGATTAAGAACATAAAAAGCGCTCTAGATATTGAAGAAGGGGATGCGTTCGTTATCGCTGCTGGTGAAGAAGAAATGGTGAGGAATGCGCTGAACGCTGTCATTGAAAGAGCAAAACAAGCGATCTACTGTGTGCCTGAAGAAACGAGGGATGCGCAGCCTGATGGAACTACGACCTACAGCAGACCTTTGCCTGGAAAGGAGAGGATGTATCCCGAGACCGATATCAAGCCAATTAGGATCGATCAGAAGAGAATAGAGAAGATCAAACTGGGATTGCCTGAGCTGCCTGAGCGAAAAATGAAGAGGATGGTTGAGACATATAAGTTAAACGAGCAGCAGGCCGAACAGCTCATTGATGAGAATCTAGATATTATTTTCGAACAGATCGTTAATAAATATGGAATGGCTGCTGTTATCTCCCGTACCCTTTTAAATACATTACCCGAATTGAAAAATGAGGGTATCGATGTGAACAAGATCTCCGTGGATGTATTGGATAACGTTTTCTCTCAGTTACATCAAAAGAAGTTCGCAAAAGAAGCTGTACCTGAGCTGCTGTTCTACATCGCTAAGCATGATGCAGATGTTTATAAAGCAGTCAAGGCCTTGAAAATAGAGAAGTTATCGTCCGAGGAAGCAGAAAGAATAATCGATGCGATCCTAAAGAATAAAAAGGAATTGATCAAAGACAAAGGAATGAGCGCCCTGAGTCCTTTAATGGGCATCGCTATGAAAGAATTGAGAGGAAAAATCGATGGGAAGATTATAAATGAAATTTTAAAGGAGAAGTTGAAGAAGAAGCTGTCCTAGTTATCGTAAATTTCATGATTTTGTAGAATATGCAGTGTCAGTGGAGAAGACCTGATGCTTCTAGATCCTCTTTAACCTTTTCTACAGCTATATCTAAATCTTCTGTTCGCTTTGCTCCAGTCAATACAGTTTTGCCTGATCCAAACAGCAATACCACTATCTTCGGATCATCAAGACGATAGACCAATCCTGGAAATTGCTCTGGTTCATATTCCACCCGTCCCACATCAAAAGAGATGGCAATTGAGTTAAGATTCAGTTCACAATCTAAATCATACACTGCAACCATGTTCTGGATCACTATTTCTCGATTTTTATGGACCGGAATGCCAGCTCTCTCAAGCATATCTGCTACGATTTTAAAAGAGGTTCGGACGTCTTCTATGCTTTTTCCACCAGTACAATTGACCTTTCCACTCCTGAAAAGTAAAAGGGCAGTCTTGGGCTTTTTCAAGCGGTATATCAGACCGGGAAATCGCTTCGGCTCATACTCTGCATCCTCCAATATCGCTGCAACAGTGTCCAGATCGAGATTTTCAGCAAGGGTTGTTGAAGCGACGATGTTTTCAACTTTTGCTTTTGACATAGGAGATCACCATCGAATATCTTAGTATCATAACAGCAGTATTGTCTTCACTAACGAAATACCTTTTGAGATAGTTTTATGTTGGGTAGAAGGAAAATAGAGACACTCAGAAACGATTGTTGAAAAACCAGGGATATCTATTCACCTAAACCTCCTCTCCATCTCCCTGTATTACCATCACTCGAGTGTCACCTTATCGTCTCGGTGTTTAACTATATACATCTCTAGAGAATGTAATTAATAATCTCTTTCACTTCATCGCCTTGATCGCCATCTCTGCTGCATTTACAAGAGGATAAGAGATCGGCGAGGCTGTTAACGCAGGGTGGGTCCCTGTTTGAAACATAGAAATCTCGTCAGCTGTCAATCTCTTTTGAATACAAGCACTGATTGCGTTGATGAGTTCGCCAGTGCTTGTTCCCCCTAAGACATGACCACCAAGTATCACTCCATTGTTTTTATTGAATACAAGCTTCACCATCATTTTTTTCATTCCAGGCATTTTACCTGGATGTCTATCAGGAGACTCAGCTTGTCCAACTGCAACATTATATCCATACTCTTTCGCACTCTTTTCTGTGAATCCTGCTGCTGCAAGTGCTATGTTTCCTGTTACAGTAGAGAATACACCTATCGCTCCGGAGTTCTCACGGCGTGCACCATACACATTTGAACCAGCTATTCGAGCCTCCATGGTTGCTATGGAAGCAAGCATGAGTGGTATGGGTTTGCCTGTAAAGAATGATATCTTCTCTGCACAATCACCACATGCAAATATATTTTCATCAGAGGTTCTCATGTATCGATCAACTGATATAGCCTTTTTTGGACCTATCTCTAAGCCTGAGTCCTTTGCTAATTGAATATTTGGTTGGACGCCAACACCCACGATAACTGCATCAGCTTTTAATTCTCGACCACTAGAGAGTCTTACACTCTTCACTTCTTCAGTTCCCAATATAGCCACGACTTTTTCGTTTGGCAAGATTTCAACTTCTTTGTCATTGAGTATTTTTTCAGATTCTATAGCAAAATCTTCTTCGAATACTAATATCAGGCATTGATGGAGCATCTCTACGATTTTGATATTAATATCTCTATCTTTTTTACACTCATCTGCAAATTCTACACCAATAAAGCCACAACCGATGATTATTAAATCCTTCGCATTATTAACAGCACTCAAGAGCGAGTTGAGATATTCAGCATTTTTTTCGATTGTAAATACATTCTTCTTTTTTATGCCAGGAATTGGAAGATCCATTGGTAGGGACCCCGTTGCCAGGATTAGTTTGTCATAAGAGACCATTTCTCCGCTCGCTAATATAATTGTTTTTTCCACTCGTTTTATTTTTTTTGCTTCATCGATAAGGAGTTCTATGCCATTCTTTTCGAGTACTTCATCCGAGATCAGGATGTGTTCTGTAGACCTTAATGTTCCAAAGATGTATGGAATGCTGCATGGGATGAGTACTTTTTTTTCTTTCCTAATAACTAGAATATTTTTCTCTGGGTTGTGTCTACGGCAAGTGATCGCTGCAGGGATTCCTGCTGCACTCCCTCCTATTATTACTACATCTGTTTTTTTCATTTATATACCCCCTTCTTTGCTGAAAACTAGAGGTACTTCCCCTAGTCTTTTTAACAAGTATTGAGACGCTTTTCACCATTTAGACGAGAATATGTTTTAACGATATATAAGCATTTTTATTTTTTTTAAAACTCTTGCAAATAAAAATAATTTATTTATTGTAATTAATTCAAATTAATGAATTGTTGTTTAATCCCTATTTTTTAGAAGATTATTGTATTCTCCTAAATGAGGATTTTGCTAGACAGCGATCCTTTAAAATTTGTATAAATGCTGGTGAAGAAGGGTTACTAGAGTAAATGGCATGATCAACTATTGGTACCCACTACCTTAAATTTCTAAAATGTTTTTAACTAACGGCAGATACGTAAAGTTTTTAACCAAATTGGTCAAGGGTATCGATAAAAGGATCTGGACAGGGTCCCCCTCTAAAGTTTCATGTTTTATACAAAACTGAGTTACTCTACTATGGATCCTCTGAAATTTCTCATAGTTCTCATATGCCGAGAGCGTAATACTTTCCGATTTTCTTGTCACATTGAATATTGGGGTCTGTATACGTTGGATCAATTCTATACACTTTTTTCTTTCACTTACACTCTTTTTGGGGTTGAATTTTGAGTGGGTGAGGGATAATATCCCTAAATTTAACTTATTGAGGTTTACTAATACATTGTTCTTAATCAACTTTTCATCATAAAACTCATTCTTCATTTTGGTAACTGTATACCTCGTTGATGATATTTTATCTGCCAAATCGCTATCTGATAGGTTTGGGTATTTTATCAAACCATAGTATATCTTTTTCTCGACATCACTCATTTCCCTATATTTACACTTTTCAAATTTCATCTCATTTTTTTTTACATCCTCATCTAGTCCTAGCATATACAGTCGCTCTAATAGGGGAGCGAATTCAAAGAAACTCAATATAACAGTCAACTCAAATGGAAATAGAATTGTTGTAAATCCGCCCCTCTCAAAAATCTTTCTCTCTTTATATACTTGTGTCACTTCTTCACAACTGTGTTCGAGTTGTGTGATGTTTTTTGAGACACAAACAACAAGGTCTAGGTCTGACTCAGATGCTAGAAGGATAGCTGTAGGGACATTTTCCCAAAGTTTTTGTATGATTGCTAATCTTTCATCAATTGTTATCAAACGACTCAATTTAGCATATGAGACCGTGAGTAGCTCGCAACCCAGGTGTTGGAGTACAGGAACTCTTTGAAGTGTATAATAACCCATTTCATATAATCTCTTCTTGATTGTTGAAAAAGTGGATTTGTTAAGTCCTATCCTCTCATATACTTCATTGTCTGGTAAGTCTGGATATTTTGCTAGCCCCCATAACACAAGTTTCTCATTCTTGGAGAGTTCTCTTATCGCCATTCTATTATCCATCTCCTAGGCAATTTCTATAATACAACATTCCTATAAATAATCTTGGTAATCGAATCAATGTAAAATATTTAAGTGATTTTTAGATAAAGATTCGAAACAGCGAACTATTGCTTAGAAAAAGTTAAACTACTCGGGAGAGAGTAGACCATGTAGAGAAATGCAATAATTCAAGAAAAGAATCTATAACCAATAAGGTTGATATATATGTCTATGGCATTCATCTCCCACATTTACATTCCAAGTGCCTTCAAGAAGCTAATGGGCGAATATGCAGTTCTAGCTCCTATTAAAAAGAATGAAAATGTTTTCTTAGAAGTGCTGCAGGAAACGAATCTTGACCAGTTGCATTTAAACAGCTCACGATTAAATTTTCCATTTAAATCATGGTTTTTTTTACCTAAGGAGAAGATGCTTGAGTATCGCCTTAACAAGAAGGCGATGGATGTTAAAAGCGCTGTAGAAGAAATGCGTGAAACGATCTTGATCGGATTAAAAGAGTGTGACGTTAAAGCAATTGATCTTCTAGATAAAGTTTTTTTGGACGATATAAAAGATGTTTATTACGAGAACAAGAGGAAGAATACGATCCTTGTTACCGCTGATTGCACCGAAGCATTAGAAACTTGTTTTTGCACTAAGATGGGCTTGAAACCATATCCTGAGAAGGGTTACGATCTTAACTTGAGTGCGGTTGAAGGAGGATTTCTTATCGAGTGCGGTAGTGAAAAGGGTAAAGAAATACTTGAATCGATCAATGAATTTGTTGAAGAACCCACCAAACAGCAGCTGAAAGAGAGGGAAAAGAATAGAAAAAAGGTATATCAAAAACTCAGCAGAAAATATAAGTTCAAAGATGATCTTAAAACTCTAATTTTATCGAGTACAGAAGAGTTCTGGGAAAAGCTATCTGAAAAATGCGTAGAATGTTTAGGGTGTACCTACATTTGCCCAACTTGTCATTGTTTCTATGTATCTGAAAATGATTGGCGAAGGATCAGGACATGGGATTCCTGCTTATCTGAAGCCTTCCAGAAGGTAGCGGGTGGTGCAAACCCAAGAGCAAGGCTCGCTTCAAGATTGAAACAGCGCTTCCATGACAAATTCGTTTTTTTCAAGGAGAAATACGGTGAATATGCTTGCACCGGGTGTGGCAGATGTATAGAGGTTTGTCCAGGTGGTATAGACATTACGGAAGTCCTTAAAGAATTAGAATCCCAGGAAGGAGGGAAATAATGGAAAATCCATATCTCCCAAAAATAGCCAAGATAATCAATGTGAAACAGGAGACCCCGATCGTTAAGACCTTCACCCTTAAACTGGAGGAAGAGTTTCATTTTAAACCCGGACAGTTCGTTGAGCTTTCCGTATTTGGAGTAGGAGAAGCACCCTTTGGTCTTTCCTCATCATTATATACAACAGATAAATTTGAAGTGAGTGTTATGAAAGCTGGTAAGTTAACAGAAGCGCTTCACAGCAAAAAAACAGGCGATTATGTAGGTATAAGAGGACCCTATGGTAATGGTTATCCAGTCGAAAAATGGGTTGGAAAGAACATCACGATCGTCGGAGGCGGAATAGGTCTATCACCACTGAGATCTCTTATTCTTTATCTAATTAACGAAAAAGAAAAATATAAGAACATCTGGCTTCTCTATGGAGCTAAAACACCCCATGATCTGGTTTACAAAGAAGAGTTAGCGCAATGGCGCGATAGTTTGAATGTGAATGTTTCTGTAGATGTGAGTGATGAAAATTGGGTGGGAAATGTTGGTGTTGTAACGATATTGTTCGATATAGTGAAAATACCTCCTTCAGAGAATATTTCTGTGGTGTGCGGACCACCGATCATGATGAAATTCGTTGTTAGAAACCTTACAAAGATAGGTTTCACTTCTGAGAACATATATCTATCGCTTGAGAGAATGATGAAATGCGGAATTGGTAAATGCGGGCACTGCAATATTGGAAAATATTATGTATGCCAGGACGGACCAGTATTTACCTATGAACAGGTAAAAGACATCCCAAGTCCATTTTAGGGGAGATTAAGTTGAAGATAAAGAGCATATGCAACCACTGTGCGCTGAACTGCGGCTTTTACTTATCGAAAGATAGGGAGATCAAGGGAATCGACTATTGGACGGATCACCCTTTCAATGAAGGAGCACTGTGTGATAAAGGGAACTTAGCCTACAGAACGATACATCATGAAAAAAGATTAACATCGCCATTAATTAAAAGGGAGGGCAAATTTAAAGAGGCGACATGGGAAGAGGTTATAGAAGTTATAGTAAGGAAGCTCAGCGAGATAAAAAGAGAATATGGTGCAAATGCAATCCGCATCCTGACATCCGGAACATGCACGAACGAAGAACTCTATCTCATAAAAAAATTCGCCTCTCTCTTGGGAACACCAAATGTTTTTTCTGCGCGTCCATCTATGATCTCTAATCTGAAGGAATCATTTGGATTTAAGGCTGCAACAAATAAATTAACCGATATAAAAAATTCAGATTGCATTTTCATCTTAGGAAATCCTTTTGAACAAAATCCAGTTGTATCAAAGTATATTCTAAGAGCAAAATATGAAAACAATGCTAATATAATCGTTGCTGATGCAAGGTACACACCAACTGCATGGTTTGCAACCAGTTTTTTACAGTACAAAGTGGGTGCTGAGGCAGCGCTTTTATGCGCTCTTATTAAGAGTATAATCGACAGAGACCTTTTCGACCACAATTTTATCGAGAAAAATACATCAGATTTTAACGCCGTCAAAAAAAGCATAGAAGAGCGAAGTGTTGAAAGGTTATCTAAAATAACAGGTCTAAATCATTCCTCAATTGAAGGAGCTGCTATGATGATAGCAACTGCCAAGAGACCCGCCATAATTTATACAACTACAATAATGCAGCTTCCAAATCTATCGGATGTCGTGAAATCATTAGCGAACCTATCATTATTGATCAACATAACGAAAGAGGGAGCAGGGTTTTATCCAATTCAAGGAGAAGCTAACATTCAAGGCATTCATGATCTGGGAATTGAAGGGAGGCAGACAACGCGATCGACCAAAGAAGCAGTAAAAGCTCTGCTCATTTTTGGAGATACCGTCGCTTCCATTGAAAAGCCAAAAGCAAGTTTTGTTGTTCTCTCCCAAACATTTCTATCAAAGACCTCCGATATTGCCGACATCGTGCTGCCTTCAGCTTGTTTTGCTGAAAAAGATGGCTCTATTACAAGCACGGATAGAATGATTCAAAAGATAGAAAAAGCGGTAGATCCACCAGGGCATGCAAGATCCGAATTTTGGATCATAAAAAGGATCGCAGAAGCGATGGGACATGATCTCGATTATGATGATGTTAAAGCAGTTTGGAACGAGATAAGAGCTAATATTCCCGTTTATAGGGATATAACATACAAAAAGATAGAAGAGGAGGTAGGAGTGCATTGGCCATATAAAAATGATGGAGACCAATTGTACAAAAAGAAGTTTAAAACAAAAGATGGATTAGGAAGATTTCAACATTTTGCTTATCAACCTAGGATACCGAAAACCGATAAAGCGCATCCTTTCTTGGCGATCACCGAGAGGAGATACTTCAATAGGGAATATGAATTGATATCGAATATGATTGAGAACATTACGGAAAAACCGACATTCTATGCAGATATTAACACGAAAGATGCAGAGAACTCAGGAATAAAAGATGGCGACATCATTAAACTAATATCTGCGAAAGATGAAGTAACTGTGCCAGCATTCACAACCGATTTCGTACCCCATGGGATAATATTCGTTCCAAATTACAAGCTCTGCACGGTTTCTATCAGGGAGGTCTAAAATGGAACTTTATTTCGATGCTGATCTCTGTATCAACTGCGGGAGCTGCGAGATCGCATGTGCTAGAGAGAACGGCAGAAAAAAAATAAAAATAGAGCTTTTCGATGCTCAATTTCCAATTTCTTCAAAATGCGTTCACTGTGAGGAATCTCCCTGCATAAAGGTCTGTCCGACAGAAGCGATAGAAAAGAGAAATGGTGTAGTTTATATAAATGATCTATTATGCATTGGATGCAAATCATGTGTATTGGCATGTCCCTTTGGGGTAATCGATTTCGAAAAGCGACAGCACATATCGTCCAAGTGTGACCTATGTGCAGGTTGGCTGGAAGAAAACAAAAGACCTCCCTGCGCTGAGACATGCCCTACAGGTGCGATACGTTATTGTGAACGCGCAGAGATCGAAGAAATTACCAAAAAAGGAAGGAGGAAGCGAGAGATGATCGGTGCCAAGATATATGCATGGAGGCCAGGGTGAGTACTTTGTATTTCGAGTTAAGTTTGGTTAATGTGGGATTAGTAATATTTGTTATTCTTTCCTTTTTTGCAGTCGAGCTCATTGATCTCTATAATGCTTCCATATTCGCTATGATTCAAGGAATAATAATAGCAATTGCGGCGGTCGCGCAAATCGAGATTTTTATATTGAAAATATTTATCAGTGCTGTGATCTTCTTCATGTTCATCTCATTCTTTAAAAGAACTAAGTGGACAAAGGAAGTGCAAACCATTAAAACTATTCCATCAATGATTATTACATGCTCTGTTTTAGTTACGATGGCTGTTATCCTTTATCTTTTGACCGATTTTGACATAGGGTTTTTATCGTGCGCTTTAGTGCTTATACTGAGCTTGTATGTTCTTCTCGTTAAAAGAGACATGGTCAAGGTTGTACTTGGTATTTATTTGGGTATGAACAGTCTTTACATGCTGTCAGTAACCCTCTCACTGCCGTTCTACGCATTCATAGTTATTGATTTAGTTTTATTGTCCACGATAGCTGTGGCACTTTGGATCGCTTGCTTGTTTTATGAGAAACAAGGTACTTTAGATGGTTGGTCTGCGAGGTCGTTAAGATGGTAATAGATTCTATTTATCCATTATTATTGATTCTGGTACCGATCGTTTTCGGTTTCATCACACCATTGATAGGAAGGCTCTCTAAAAAAGGAAGAGATTGGCTTTCCGTTATCGGAGGGCTTATTCCTCTTATCATGATTCTCAATGTGATCCCGACAGTACTTTCTGGCGAGAACCCAGCATTCACCTCATTCGGGATGGAACTGCTC
>JAUWGG010000202.1 GCA_030606525.1 Methanobacteriota archaeon
ATTCATTTTTGCCCGGGTTCCATACTCCTTTCTTCTTTTCTATACCCCTCACTCTCACTCCTTTACACATTACTCCTTACTTTTCACCCATCACCCATCACCTCTTCCCCACCTTCCTCCTCATCACCACATACGCAACTGCGCACAGCATACAAACCGCAATTGCAGCGATTACCGCAGGAAACTCCGGGATGGCCCCTTGTTGAACGTAGAAGCTGTCTTCTACTACCCTATCTGGATCATTGGCAATGTATGTTGCTGGTGGGCTATTTGGCTCTTTATATACTACCGCATGCCATGTTCCATATGCACTATCTGGATAGACTGTAAACTTGCATTGTGCTGCGAGAGTATCAGTAGTAAGTGTTCCATCAGAACAAGTTTTAGTACCGTCAGCATCATAAAAGCCGACATGGTATGTGCCGCTCTCAAAATTCTCTCCATACATATAAACATCGTTTTCACCAGTAGTGAAGACATTATGTACGGTACTGTGTCCTAAATCACTGAATGAACCCCATGTCTTAATGTTGTCGAAATAGTTGGTCTGATCCTGACCTGTGGTCGGATTTTTAATACAGGTTATTCGAAATATAAGGTCTTGACTGCCGGAGTATCCGCTAACATCGATTTCCTCATGTAGATACACCGTGGCTGCGGTCGTGCAAGGTTTTGTCCATACTTCGCTGGCACCCACGAAGACCGATGCCTTAAAGCGTGTATTGCCACCACTCCATAAGTAGGCATCAAAAGAAATCGTATCGAGTAAGTCGAAATTAACCGATTGCAGAACCTGGCAATATGCGGTATTGGTAATTGTACCAATCGAGGAAAACTTATATGAGTATGTCCCTTGGGTCTTCCAATCTTCCGATCGAGCGCCAATAATAAAATCGGGATCGGTCTCGGAGTATGTCCAATCACCCACTGTCTCAAAGCTGGGCTCCTGGATAATGTCCGGGCTGGCACTTGCCAGGGTCGCGAAGGTGAGGAGCATGAACACCAGCATAATGAATAACATTGCTATTGGGGCAAGCTTTTTCAAGTGTGACCTTCTTACGCATACTAACCTTCTATATTGCTTCATGCCATACCGCCCTGTAACCTATCCTTGCCAGATAAAAATTCATCCAGATATTTCTTGCTCGCTTTTCTATCCGTTTCTATAATACTCATTCTCTCACCTCATGTAGATAGCTATCTTTCCTTAAAAACTTTTCGGTTTTTTTTTCTACAGCTTTTCTACATTATGCTCACACCGCGAGAATCATCACGATCTTTGTATATACAATACCCATGAGGATAATAAATATTATCGTGGACATAGTTTGAGTTCCTGCTCCATATTGCTGTTGGGTAACCACAGATTTCACTGCTTTCCAAACCACGAGATTTCGCAGATTTCCACAGATTTTTAATTGTTAATGAAAAAGTATTTAAATAATCGGAGTCAATATTATTATTGGTGACCTGAACAGTTTTTATTTTCCCCCCTACATTTTAAAATCGCCCTCAGTTGTTTCTTTCAATAGGTCCTGGAACCCCATCTTTTCAAGTGTCTCAATGTTTTTTCGCGTTACATTGAGGTACCAAGTCTTCACTTGATATGTCCAAAGAACATGTGAAGATGGTCGAATTAGCAGATTGGAAGCTTATATGCGGTGTCCCTAAGAGTTCAAAAGAGGTGAATAGCATCATCGACTACATGGATGTCCCCCTAAATCCAGACACATTTATTAAATACACACGCCCATGCTTTTTCTTACGTTTTATTGTCATGTAGGCGGGAGTGCGCCTACACAGATATAAAGATTTCGTTTTTTGAAAACGGTACAATATAGGAATAAATGGCCTTAGCCATCACGAAATCGGACAGTTGAGCAGTTTAACGTAGCTCGTAGGGGGGAATGTTTGATCTGTTCAGGTGG
Source organism: Methanobacteriota archaeon (assembly GCA_030606525.1). Taxonomy (GTDB): domain Archaea; phylum Thermoplasmatota; class Thermoplasmata; order JAUWGG01; family JAUWGG01; genus JAUWGG01. The sequence goes on from JAUWGG010000202.1 coordinate 1,929, forward strand.
TGATGGAAATGGCAGAGATAAAGGTAGAAGTTCCAAAAGAATTGGAAGTGGGAGCTAAGATGCTGGGGGAAGAGGAATTGAGCAGGATAGTTTGTGAAGCATTGAAAGAGCAGTTATCGGAAGAGCTTATGTTCAAACTCGCAGATGAATTGCTAAAGGAAAGCAAACTCACGGATGAATTAGCCTTAAAGCTTGGTGACGAGCTCAAGGAAAGAGTTGCTAAGAGACATGGTTTGTAAATATAAATGAAA
>JAUWGG010000123.1 GCA_030606525.1 Methanobacteriota archaeon
GTTAAGAGGAGGAAAGAAAGCTGAGAGGAATATTTAGAAAATTTCTTTGAATTTGGAAATCCTACGTAAGATAAGTTAGTAGAGTGAAGTAAAACTCATTTGGATGATAGGTTGTGGAAACAAAGTTGCCTTAGCGATGCTTGCAAAAATGTTAAATAGTAAGGAATTCTTACATAGTAATGGTGATATGTATGACTGAAGTTGTAAAAGTCACATCAAAAGGTCAGATAACTTTACCTATAGAAATTCGAAAGGCGATTGGTTTGGACAAGGATTCATATCTTCTAGTGGAACAAGTCGGAAACTATGTCTTAATGAAAAAAGCTGAAGTGCGCATGAAGGAAATTCAGAAGATTTTTAGTAAGGAAGCGAAAAGGAAAGGTATTACAAAGAAACAACTGTTGAAAGCACTCAGAAAAGTCCAATCGGAGAAGTGGACTGAGTGAAGATTCTCATAGACAGTAATGTCTTAATTTCAGGTCTTGTCTTCGGTCGAAAGGAACTGGAACTTTTCTCTTAACTGGAAGGAAGGAACACTCTCTAGTAATATCCGAGCATATTCTGAACGAAGTAACAAGAGTATTATTAGAAAAATTTCCAGAACATATAAAACTTCTATCTGAATTCATTGAGTGTAGTAATATCACAGTTATTGCAAAAGAAGAATATATTGAAGACATTGATAAACATGATATTATTAGAGACCGGCATGATCGACATGTTCTCGCTTGTGCTCATGCAAGTCGCTGTGATGTCATTGTTAGTAGTGACAATGATTTACTAACTTTGAAGGAATATCATAATATAAAGATCATGAACACAAGAAAATGTTTAGAGTCGATCAATCTCTGAGATAGATAGTATAGGTTATTTCGTTGTCAAATCCCCTATATCTGAATTCCATTCATGTACATTCTAAAAAGCCATATCGTTAAAAATTCCATCGAAATATTCTTATATCCATCCTTCAATGATGATTACTAATTCTGGTATCGGTGGAGGATATGATGCGAAAAGTAATAGTAGCATGGTTGTGTGCGATATTGGTGGTAAATATTTTTGGGCTTACCGTTCCAACTAACGCAAGTGCTTACACCCCTCATGACCCTATATATATTGATGGAAATGCAGATTTTACACTAGCAAATGGCGTGAGCAACCCTGGTGCAACAGGCGATGAAACAGATCCGTATATTATCGAAGATTGGGATATACATGCCTTATCCGCTAATGGAATTGAGATTTGCAATACAGATGCATATTTCACAATAAGGAATTGTTATATACATGATGGGAGCTCATCTCATGATGGAATTTCTTTTTATAATGTGCAGAACGGGTCGATAGATAACACAAATCTATTGAACAATTATGATGGTATTTACCTGGTTTCTTCGAGCAATAATACCCTAGCTAACAATATTATTAATTCGAATAATTTTGATGGTATTTCGCTGTGGGAGTCGAGCTATAACAACATCTCCAACAATAACATCAATTCGAACAATAATGATGGTATTTACCAAGAATATTCAAACTATAATATCATGTACAACAATTATATTTCGAGCAATGATTATGGCATCGAAATAGATCAATCCAACAATAACATCATACTCAACAATGATATTTCGAATAGTTACAATGGCATCTTACTATTCTCTTCAACGGTCAATATGATTATTTATAATAATATTTCCTCCAACATTTACAGTGTAGTGATTTTTGATAGTAACTGCAAAAACAACATATTCCATCACAATAGCTTCTTTAATGGCAGTGTAGTAAATGTAATTGACAGCGGAGCGGATACTAGATGGGATGATAACCATGGTGAAGGAAACTATTGGAGTAATTACATGGGCTTAGATGATGGCACAGGTGGAAGAATTGCAGGTGATGGAGTAGGGGATACGAATATCCCGCATATGGGGCTGGATAACTATCCATTAATGGTACCTTGGATACCGCCAGAGACTACTCCACCTTCGATATCATCTGTTAGTGTATCAGATATCACAACTCATTCAGCAGTAATAACTTGGATAACCGATGAGGACAGCGATAGCAGGGTTAATTATTCTGTTAATTCTGATCTATCTTCCAATTCTACGAAGTATGATTCAACTATCACCACAACCCATTCTATAACTCTTACTGGTCTGAGCCATTCAACGATATATTACTTTGAAGTGATTTCTACTGATGTTTATGGAAATACTGCAACAGATACAAACAATTCTAACTACTACAGATTCACAACATCTGAAGAGGATACGATTCCTCCAGTTATCTCATCAGTGAGTGTGTCAGAAATCACAGCCAATTCAGCAATAATAAATTGGATGACCAATGAGAATAGCGACAGTAAGGTCAACTATTCTATCAATGGTGATTTGTCCTCCAATTCCACACTGTATAATAACACAATGACTACTAGCCACTCGATAATTCTCACTAGTTTGAGCGGCTCAACGATATATTACTTTGAAGTGGTTTCTACTGATGGTTCAGGAAATACTGCAACAGATACAAACAATTCTAACTACTACAGATTCACAACCTCTGAACAGGAAACAACACCTCCAGTTATCTCATCAGTGAGTGTGTCAGAAATCACAGCTCATTCAGCAGTAATAACTTGGATAACTGATGAGAAAAGCGACAGCAGGGTTAATTATTCTGTCAATGCGGATTTGTCATTCAATTCTACTGAATATTATTCACTCATGACTACTAACCATCTCATAGTTCTTGAGAATTTAAACCCTTCAACGACCTACTACTTTGAAGTGAGCGCTACTGATGGTTCAGGTAATACTGCAACAGATAACAATAACTTACACTATTTTACTTTTACAACAGAAACTGGAACACCTTCACCAGGAGAATCCTTCTCAATTCTAGATTATTTATGGGTTATGCTTCTTGTTATACTCATTATAATAATTGTTGTTATTGCAGTGATGGTGTGGAGAAAAAAAGGAAAGGGCAGTTAGAATCAGATATTTACAATTGATTACGAAAGCGAATATTGATCAACGATAAAAGCTTTTTATTCTTGAACAGCATTTCAATTAAAGATCTGAGAAGGGTGATAAAATGGCAAAGGTGTATTTTGCAGATATGAGGGCAAGAAGTGAAGAAGAGAATTTGTTGAACAAGATAGGTAAATTATTCAAGAAAGCAGGATTCGATAAGATAATTGAGGAAGATGACAGGGTTGCGATAAAGGCGCATTTTGGTGATTTGGGCAACACTACTTTCGTTCGACCCATTTTTGTAAGAAGGATCGTTGATGAGATTAGGAATTGCGGTGGAAAACCGTTTTTAACTGATACTAATACTTTATACAGAGGATCGAGGAGCGATGCCATTGACCACCTCAATACTGCAACAAAACACGGTTTCGTTTTCTCTGTTGTCAATTGCCCGGTGATCATCGCTGATGGTCTAGTAGGAAAGGATTTTATGGAGATTGAGATCGATAAAAAACATTTCAAAAAGGTGAAGGTTAGTTCTGCTGCCTATTTTGCTGATGTTATAATCTGCGTATCTCATATCAAAGGACACATCGCTACAGGCTTCGGTGGTACACTTAAGAATATTGGAATGGGTTTTGGAAGTAGAGCTGGAAAATTAACGATGCATTCTGATGCTAAACCAAAAATAAATTTGAAGAGGTGCATTGGCTGCGGTGAATGCGTTAGATGGTGTCCAGCTGATGCGATCACAATATCAAATAAAAAAGCAATAATTGACTATGAAAAATGCATTGGCTGCGGTGAATGCACAATCACTTGTAGGCACAGAGCCATAGCAATTGGTTGGGACACACCAGCTAACCGATTTCAAGAGAAAGTTGTAGAGTACGCTTACGGCGTTAT
>JAUWGG010000085.1 GCA_030606525.1 Methanobacteriota archaeon
TGCAGAAGTTCGCCTGAATCATGCAAATGCAGTTTATTGGCAGAACAGGAAAATCGACAGCATATCTTATAATATGCAGGAAAAATAATTCTCTCTGCAACAATCCTTAAATATTGCAATCGCTCATCACGAAATTAATGAAGATTGCATCCATTATAGGGGCTAGGCCGCAGTTCATAAAGGCTGCGCTGATCTCGAAAGAGTTAAGAAAAGAGCATGATGAAATAATTATTCATACTGGGCAGCATTATGATGATGAGCTGTCGAAGATCTTTTTTGATTCTTTGAATATCCCAAAGCCGGATTATAATTTAGGTGTGGATTCTTCTTCTCACGGCATACAGACTGGAAAAATGTTGATCGGGATAGAAGAACTGCTTTTGAAGGAAAAGCCCGATCTTGTTTTGGTTTACGGGGACACGAATTCAACACTGGCTGGCGCATTGGCGAGCGTGAAGCTTCATATTTCCGTGGGACATGTCGAAGCTGGGTTAAGAAGTTTTGATAGATCAATGCCCGAGGAAATAAATCGCATTTTGACCGATCATATGTCCGATCTCCTATTCGCTCCCACTGAAACAGCTGTCGCTAATTTAAAGAAAGAAGGGATAACCAATGGAGTGCATCTAACAGGAGATGTGATGTACGATGCCTTACTTCACAACATCAAAATTGCAGAAGAATCGAAGATATTGGAACAGTTCAACATCGAACCAAAGCAATATCTTTTAATTACTGTTCATCGTCAATCAAATACCGATGATGCTGAAAATCTTTCAAATATCCTTGAAGCCCTTTCCGAGATTGAAGAAAAGGTTATATTCCCGATACATCCGCGCACAAAAAAATTTATAGATATCCACGGATTAAAAAGAAAGATTAAGGGCAATGCGGTTCTTACAAAACCTATCGGTTACTTAGATTTTCTCTGGCTTGAGAAGAATGCTAAAAAGATATTAACGGATTCAGGAGGCATTCAAAAGGAAGCCTATATCCTGAAAGTTCCCTGCATAACATTGAGGGAGAATACCGAATGGATCGAGACCATCGAGGACGGATGGAATGTTTTGGTTGGTGCAGATAAAAAGGAGATCATTGAGAACGTAAATGAGTTTGCGCCAAAAACCAAGCAAAGGAATGTTTTCGGCGATGGGAAAGCGAGCAAAAAGATCGTGGATATAATCACCTCTTTTACCAAACTTTAATTATTTGTAAATTGTATCCATGCACGATGAGAACATTGGTCCTCGGGATCGGAAATCCAATTCTACGTGATGACGGGATCGGCTATCATGCAGCAAAAGCCATTGAGAGAATGGACATTGAGGGTGTGGATTCGAATGCAGTAAGTACAAGCGGTTTGGACATCATCAATTTCATCTCAGGTTATGATAAAGTCGTGGTCATAGATGCAATTCAAACAAAAAATGGAAAGGTGGGACGTATCTACAGGTTAAAAGAAGAGGACATTTCCAGTACTGTCAATGATACAAGCCCCCATGCTGTGAACATCGCTGCTGCTTTATCTACTGCAAGAAGATTAGAATATGATAAAATGCCGAAAGAGATCATTTTTTTTGCTGTTGAGGTGCAGGAGATAAACACTTTTGGAGAAGAGATGACACCTGAGGTTAAAAAAGCGCTTCCAAAAATTGTAAAGCTCGTATTGAGCGAGATCGAATAAGTAAAATCCGATAAAACCAAAGGTTTTTATGTGCTTACAATCTTCACCAGATCATGTGCTTGGCAATCCCTGCGAAGATATTGAAGATTCACGACCAAAGAGCTAAGGTCGATTTTGGAGGAGCTATAAGGGAGGTAAACATATCGCTAGTGGATGCGAATGTTGGTGAGTACGTTGTAGTGCATGCTGGTTTTGCCATTCAGAAGTTGAACGAGAAAGAAGCACAGGAAACCCTGGGTTTATGGCACGAGATCTTGAATTTTTTGGAAGATGGTTAAATGCATGAATTTTCTATCACCACTCAACTTGTTGATTCTGTCCTTCAAGAATTAAAGAAGTATGATGTGAAGAAGGTGAATGAAGTGTACATCGAGATAGGAGAATTGACCTTTCTTGCCCATGAGCAGGTCAAGTTTGCATATGAGATATTGACAAAAGATAACATCTTGAAGGACTCGAAACTCGTCATTAAGGAAAGAAAGACGGTTTGTAAGTGTTCTGCATGTGGTTATGAAGGCAGTATAGAGTATGAGAATGATGAAGCACATCACTTCTCTTTCCCGAAGCTTTGCTGCCCTAAATGCGGGAGCGATGTCGAGATAATAAAGGGAAAAGATTGTGTGGTAAAGAACATAAAGGCAGTTGTTGAGAATGTTTAGGTTCAGAGATAAAAGGACAGCAGAGATTATCCTTAAAAAATTGAAGAGGATGGATCTGAATATTAGGTTAATGCACGTTTGCGGCACTCATCAGGACACGTTGATACGATTTGGCTTGGACCCTCTATTAAAAAAAGTTGGGGTGGAGATAAAGCAGGGACCTGGATGTCCCGTCTGTGTTACAACACCAAGGGAAATAGAAGAGATCATGCTTCTTGCGAAGAAAGGTAAGATCATTACCGTGTTCGGGGATATGGTAAATGTTCCAGGCGAAAAACATTCACTTCAAGATATACGAAGCCAGGGTCATGATGTTAGAATAGTTTACGGCATAGAAGATGCTGTTAACATCGCACAAAAAAAGAAAAAAGAAGTGGTGTTCATGGGCATAGGTTTTGAGACCACTATACCGAGCACAGCATCAAGTCTTTTGAGTTCCCCTCCCGAAAATTTCTCAGTGTTGAGCTGTCATCGTTTAATGCCGCCAGCCTTGAAAGCGATATTGGAGATGGGTGAGATACATCTAGATGGTCTGATAGAACCAGGGCATGTGAGCACCATCATTGGAACTGAGCCCTATCGATTTTTATCTGATGAGTACGGCATACCCCAGGTCATCGCTGGCTTTGAACCTCTCGATTTATTAATGGGGGTGTATATGCTTGCAAGACAGATAGAAAATAAAGAGGCAAAAGTGGAGAACGAGTACACCAGGTTAGTTAAAAAAGAAGGGAATGAAAAAGCTGTTAAAATGATGAAAGAGGTCTTCGAGGAACATGATGTGAGCTGGCGCGGTTTTCCCGTAATACCCAACAGTGGTTTGCAGTTGAAAAAGAGATTCGAAGAATATGATGCTAGAAAGAAATTTGAGGACGAGCTCTTAGAATTAAAAGGTAAAGAGTTCAAAGAACCTGAAGGATGCAGATGCGGAGAAGTACTAAGAGGTATCATCTCTTCTGATGAGTGCCCATTATTTGGAACGGTCTGTACACCCCAAAATCCAGTTGGACCCTGCATGGTGAGCAGCGAAGGTTCCTGCAATATAATGTTAAAATATGGAAAGTGATAAAAACAAGAGGTGTATATTCATCGAAAACAACCATAAAGGGCTCATAGGGTAGTGGATTATCCTTTAGGCCTTCGGCACCACTTTTAATAAGAGCGGTGGAGAAAGCCTAGGACCGGGGTTCGAATCCCCGTGAGCCCGTTAGGATCATTTGAGAGCGGTTTTGATCGCTGTTTCCAAAACCTCCAAACCAGCATCTATCTGCTCTTTTGTTATGATCAACGGAGGAATATACCTTATTCCACTTGTACCGCATGGTAATAGAACCAACCCATTCTTGTAGGCAGATTCGATGATCTTATCTCTCAGGGCTTTTGCGGGCTGCTTTGTTTCCCTGTCCTTCACGAACTCAGTTACCTGCATCAATCCTAAGCCGCGATTATCACCCATGATCTCATATTTTTCTTTTAACTCGTCAAGTCTTTTTCTTAAATACTCGCCTTGCTTGGCAGCATTCTCTGTTAATTTTTCGCTCTCTATGACATCTATCGTTGCCAGTGCTGACGCGCATGCAACCAAATTCCCTCCATAGGTGTTGGAATGCGCCCCTTTTATGCCAAAATCGTATTTGACATTCAACACGGTAGCACCGATCGGCATGCCAGAACCCATCCCTTTCGCTAATGTTACAATATCTGGAATAACATTAAAATGCTCGATCGCGAACATCTTACCTGTTCTGCCAAATCCAGCCTGGACCTCATCATCGACCATAAGGATATCGTGTTTTCTTGTTATTTTCCTCAGCTCGGGTATGAACTCCTTCGGTGGTACGATGTATCCTCCCTCACCTTGAACTGGTTCCACGAAAAGTGCTGCTACCTCCTTGGGTGGTAAGAATGTATCGAAATATATCTCATCCAAGATCTTAGCGCACCACATATCACAATCAGGATACTCCAATTTATAGGGGCATCTATAGCAGTTTGCATATGGTATATGGGTTACACCAGGCATCAATGGGAAGAATCTATTCCTTTGGACAATTTTGCTTCCAGTAAGGGAACCAGCACCCATGGTTCTGCCGTGAAAAGCGCCGATGAAAGAGACAAATCTCTTTCGCTGTGTTGACCATTTCGCCACTTTGATGGCTGCTTCCACAGCTTCTGCGCCGCTGTTCGTGTAGAATACCTTTTTATCAAAATCTCCGGGAACGATCTCGGTTAATTTTTTTGCCAGTTTTGTTTGCACATCATAATAAAAATCAGTTCCTGCGAAATGCATGAGCTCAGACGCCTGTTTTTGAACTGCTTCGACGATCCTTGGGTGACAATGACCTGTATTAACTACGCCTATCCCACTTGTGAAATCGAGATAGATATTTCCATCTACGTCCTCTACTTCCACACCTTTCGCGCGTTTTGCTGCTATCGGGGAGCATTTCGTTGTTGTCGCTAAATATCTGTCATCTCGAGCGATTATCTCTTTTGCCTTGGGACCTGGCGGCGTTAT
>JAUWGG010000068.1 GCA_030606525.1 Methanobacteriota archaeon
ATTCCAACTAAAAGCGCTAATCCTATTTTCTTGTTGATCCTGCAGTTCTTCTTTTTTAGGATCTGGTATACGATCTCAGCGCATGATCTTTTCGATTCGTCGCAGTAATACAAATTTGTTGGCCAATCACGGCATCTCCCATGATGGTCTATTACCACCAATTTATCTGCCTTCTCTAGGAGTTCATTATAGGAACTTCCCAATTGTTCGGGTCTTGCCGTATCTACCACGACAATAGTATCAAAATCTGCTGCATCTACTTGAGGCAGAATGTTCATTTTCAATTTGCTGCACAATTTTTTTCCTGTTCTGTTCATGCCGTCTGGCGCAATTATCGTTGTATCTGAAAAACATACGCTTAAAGCTACAGCGCTACCAACAGCATCTGCATCCGCATTACCTGGAAGAAGAATGAGCTTTTTACCTGCCGCTAACGTGTTTATTATCTTATCGAGCATCTTGTATTTCACCAGCAGCCAAAGCCTCGGATAGTTGCTGTTTCAGCGCTTGATGCCTTTTCCCCAAGTGTTCTTCTTGTCTTTTCAATGTTTTCACTCTTATCTCTATAGTCTCCTTTTGCTCGTTAATTTCATTCTTTATAGCTTCTTTATCCTCAGCTTTGATCATCAGCGAGCCTATGCTCTTGTACACTGGTGTCTTTTTAGATAGATTCTTTAATTCCTCTAAAGTATTGGAGATCTCGTTCAGCTTAGTTTCCAATTGATACCGCTGTGTTGTTATCAATTGGAGCTGCTGCTGCAGTTGTTGGAACTGTGCTATTTGATTCTGGAGCTGCGGCGATAATTCCTCGTTGTTCATTTACTTACCTCCTTATTAACATCAATTGCTACCTTTATCCATCTTAAATACGAATTTAAACCCGCTCTTAACGCGTTCGTATCTTCAGCTTTAATTATCAATTTAACACCATCATCAGATTCTATTTGAACTTTTGTTCTTGGCATCGTTGTTCTCATCTCGGGTAACAATGAACTTAATATGATCTCAGATCGATCTGATGGTAGTGTGATCTCAGCTTTTCGCAAGATTTCACCTGGACTTGACTGTCTTTTTTACACTTGGCCTCGTTTTAAAGAAGACCCTACATCCGCACTTCTCGCATTGTATACCCACTATGCTTATGTCAGTTCTTATGGGTTCTTTACATTTAGCGCATTTATAGTCCATTCAAATACCTCATTCATTTTCCTTCTTCAAATTCATCTGCTTGCTCGTCTAATTCAACCCCTTTCCTTTTATAACTTGTTTTTACAATCGGTCTATATGCACCGCCTGCGAAGACCAGTTTGCATTTACTGCATCTCCATATGGCTGTGCTTACCCGTTTCACCGAGGAATGGCGGCAATTTGGACACGTATGCTTTTTTACTTTTAGTTCCTCTACCTCTTTCATTCTCTTTCTTAATTTAACACCGTATCTGCTGCCGTACTTCCCTGATATTCCCACTTTGTCTGTCCTTTTGGTCATCGCGCTCACCTATCCAAGAACCTTTTTCCTGATGTCCTTAGTGATTACCTGCACTTTCTTCATGCATTCCATTAACTCATCATACGTAAATGCACCCTTAAAACCTTTTTGCATTGCTCGTATATTGCTCGCCTCATCCATTGATACGGTCAAGCGAGCATTTGCCACCTGCTCCTCCTGCAACGATGGATCTACCATCAGCACATCTCCGATCTTAACGATCGTGCACGATGCAGGATAATGGTCTATTGGCAAAGGAAAATCTTCTCCCTGATCGAATTTTGATGCGTTTACGGTTGTGGTTGTTAAAGCAGCTAAAGCAGCCATTGATGACGCATCGAAAAGGTTGCCATCGAAATCTATCACCTGGACATCTACGAACACCATCCAAACCTTTTTCCCGGGATCGATGCACAATTTCTCAAGCGCGAACATCTTACTTTCCCTGATACCTCTATCAACGACCCTTGCAAGCTCAATAGCATTAGGTCTAGGTGGTCCTGGCTCGAATTCTGGTGATGCCATTGGTTTTAACTCGGCGCCAGTAAGTAGAACACCATCCTTTGGTCTATCAGAGAATGGTTCGCCTATATCAACTTTTACTCCCACCAAAACATCTGTTTTACCCAATTTAACTCGTGCAGATCCTTCGGCTGTACCTATCAATCCTTTTTCTATTGAAATGGGTCTGACTTCATCGAATCCTCTTCCATCGATCCTCTTCCCGTGGTCAGCTAAACGATGAATGTGATCCCTCACGATCTCTAAAACTACTACTTCGCCCATTTTTACTCCTCCGTGAAAACAGCATATCTCTCTTTAAGCGCAGCTTTTTGCAGCTCGTATATATCTTTGCAAGCGTTCATTCCCATCTCCATGCACTTTTCAAATTCTTTAATGGTAAGTTGCCCGTCCATCTGCAATAATACTATCTCATTTGTACGGGGCACTACGCTCAGGGGAATGTCCGCTTCCCCAAAATTATCCTCCTCTTTATCTAGATCGAGGACGACTTGACCTTCTACTTTACCGACAGCGCATGCCGGCAGCAGATCGATCATAGGTATACCAGCGTCAGCCAGGGCTACAGATGCAGCCGTGAGCCCAGCGCATCGCGTTCCAGCACTTGCTTGAAGCACTTCTATATACACATCGATCTTTGCTCGTGGGAACTTCTCGGTGAACACCACATATTCCAATGCTTCAGACATAACTTTTGATATCTCAATAGATCTTCTTCCTGGACCAGGTCTTTTTCTCTCGCCCACGGAAAAAGCAGCCATGTTGTATCTGCAATCGATGATCGCCTTCGTTGGATTTTGTATATGCCTTGGCTTTGCTTCAATAGGCCCATATACTGCTGCCAATACCTTGTTCCCGCCCCATTCTATGTAAGCTGAGCCGTCAGCTCTATTCAATACACCTGCTTCGATCTTGATAGGTCTTAATTCACCCAATTTTCTTCCGTCCAATCTAATATTTTTTTCATTTATAAGTTTTTTTTCATCCATATTCATTCCACCTAATAAAAATCCATAATTAAGATTTCTTCTCACTCATCCCCTCTAAGAACTCTTTGATACTATCTGTCAATCCCATTACCTGTGCTTCCTCTTCGATCTTTTGTATTGCGAGAATTACACTAACAATACCCTCTATCTCGCCGTCAACCCATATCCTTCCGTTTTGCCCAACGAATATCCTGCATCCTGTATAATCCTTAAGGAGCGAGATCATCGATCCGTTTCTGCCTATTACCCTCGGCACTTTCGAAGAGGCGACCTCAACGATCTGTCCACCAGTTAATCTTCTTAGACCATGTTCCTTCATTGTTACCTGAATGCGCTTGGTTTCATCCACATTCAAGACCTTCACAAGAATTGCATCTCCAACTCGCAGGTAGTGTGAAGTATCACCGAACTCCACCTTCCATGGGACTTCGTTAACGTGCAGCGGTGCAGGATAGGGAGCATTGATATCCACTAACCAATTCGTTGCGCCTATGTCGATGATCGTGCCAATCACTGAGTCCCCTGATCTGGGCATATATTTGCCACTTAAAGGCACGACATTTACATAACCAGCCCTAACGCTTTTCACACCGAGTTGAGCGGCATATATCTTTTCTTTCTCCTTATATGTACCCACACCAGATTTTAGAGCGTCATCTGCCGCTAAAACATCACCAGGTACAACTATTTCTCTCAATTCTCTGCCCTCAATACCGTCATCTTTACTATCTTTTTCCATATTATCATCAATCACTTCTGAAGAATGCGTAAAGCAAACACATTATTTTATAATTTTGGTTTCAACATTTCCTTTCGTTATCTCATTTACTCTTTCGAAAAACTCTTTTTGTAATCCTGCAGGTATCTTAACAATACCAACCCATGAACCATCAGACTGCCACTCTTCTTTCTCAATCTCACCGAATGTCTTTATTTCACCATAACATCTTCCATGACCCTCGCCCGATAATTTAACTGCTATTTTCATCTTCTCGAACTTTATTGGCAGGAGAGGTCTAAGAGCATCAACTATTGTCCTCATTTGAACATCTGCTGATTTAAAGGGGTCGATGTGCACTTTGGCCTCTTTCATCGCAATTTCAATTCTCTGAGGAGGGTGGGGTGTGCCTGTTTGAGGGTTTATCGCTTCTCGTGCGATCATTGCTATTATTTGCTTCAGTTTATCCTCTTCCATCTTTCTTCGCTGCTCAGTTGTTAACTGCACCTTTCCTTGAAGTATTATCTCCTTTACGATCTTAGCCATATCATCTGTCTCAAAAATTTTCAGCATATCTTCATGGGGAGCTCTCTCTCCCTTCTTTGCATCCCTGAATATGACCTCCTCAGGCATCTTGCTCAATATGTCGATCGCTTTTCCATCTTTTATTTCTTGGATCGCTTCGGGCTCTATAAGAATTTCAAAAGATTCGCCGTGAGTATCGAGCCGTGCTATTACCACATCATTCAACAAAGTTGTTTTATAATCTTTTTTAATATCTCTCTTACCCATAGCCTTTCCTCATGGTTCACATTCACAAGATGAGTTCAACATGTTAACATTAAGATCAAGAAGGCATACTATCTATGTATCTTCGGATTTCTTCTGCTTCTATACTCCTAAATTTCTTACCTACTTGAACTACTCCCATTTCAACGGCTTCCTCGTTCACCTTATCTTCAGTTGCCTTATCCAATGCCATCAAACCTAGCGAGATTGCTTCATCCATTGATAGATCAGTTTTGAATTCCTTCTCAAAAAGCTCCATGACAGTGTTCCTTCCAGATCCTATACACCCAGCTTTATATGAGACCAATGCCCCGCTTGGATCGGTTTCGAACAAATGAATGCCTTGGCTGTCAATACCCCCTACAAGGAGTGCTGTACCAAAAGGCCTAACCCCTCCATATTGGGTGTAATTCTGTTTGTAGTCGCAGATCTTCTTCACCAATGTTTCTATAGTTATCTTTTCATTGTAAGTTATCTTATTTATTTGTGCTACTACCCTTGAATAATCTACAAGGACACGAGCGTCGGCTACAAGTCCCGAGGTAGCACATCCAACATGCTCATCTATCTTGAATACTTTCTCGATCGACGTTGGTTCCATCAATTTGCTTGCAACTTTTTTATCAGCGATGAACACCACACCATTTTTAAATTTCATCCCTATCGTTGTTGTACCGCGTGTCACAGCCACTCTTGCATACTCAACCTGAAATAATCTACCATCTGGGGAGAACACAGTTATTGCCCTATCATAAGCCATTTGTCCTGGTTGCATATCTTACCTCCACTTTTCAATAGGTAATAGTCAACTTTCATATAAAAGTTTGGCTTGCCCAAAAAAATCATTCTTTACCGCTTTCCTCTTCCATCGATATGAATTGATGCGGTACAGCCTCAGTGAGAAAAATGCTCTTTCCTGCTTTTTTTATCACGAAGCCCTTGGTAATGGCCTTTTTTGCATCTATTTTAAGTATCACAGGGTCTGAAACTCTCACTTTCCCGGCTTCCGTTGCAATTTCATATGAACCGCTTAAGTGCACCATTTTTCTATCGGATGGTTTTAATCCTGTCTCGAGCAGTATGTTCACTTCTTCTTTGGTCGTGGGATAATACAAGATGGAGGGTATATTCTCTGTTGACAGATCCAGGTCAACATTTATCGAATGCCCGTAAGTAGCTCTTATTGAACCATCTTTGAACTCATATCGACCTTTAGGATCTGTTTCGATGATCGCCATTATATGATGCATGCGGATCCAACGAAATTTATTCTGCCTTATCTGCAAAGCAGTCACAAAATCCATCAGGTCAACCCAACCATGTTCATTCATCTTCAAACTAAATCTCTCTGGAAAATGCCTAAGGACGCCTGCCATGGTCCTTCCTATCTGCTCTAATTCTCTATCGTTCATTAAGAATCTGCCCTCTGCACTGCAAGATGGGCAGACATTATCTCTGAAATACCCATGTGTTCTGCATTCCCTTAGCATCAAACCCCCCCTATAGTCAATATAATTAATATCCTATCC
>JAUWGG010000236.1 GCA_030606525.1 Methanobacteriota archaeon
CTTTGTAATAATCTGATATTCAATAACATCGATCACCTTTACCTTTGCTTTTTCCCCTTCTTTGGAACAGATGATGAGATCCTCCGATGTTATTTCTTTAAGCGCAAATCCCTTTCTAATCTTCTTTGGCGTAACTGAAAACAATGCCTTTTTATTCCTTGCTGCAAGTATGCCGTCAATGAAGACCCTTTTTACATTGAAATCTTTTAAATCGTCAACAACAACCAAATCTGCTTTTTTTTGGGGAATGATTGCGCCAACATCAAGACCATAATGTATAGAGGGAATGATGCTCACCATTTTTATTGCTTTTATCGGATCAACACCCAAAGCAACAGCTTTCCTCAGGATCTCATCCACATGCCCCTTTATCAAATCCCCAGGATGTCTATCATCTGAAACGAAAAAGCATTTTTCTTTATACTCTTCGTTATCCACCAATCCAATTAGCGCTTCCATGTTCTTTGATGCGCTCCCCTCTCTAATCATTATCTTCATGCCCAATTTCGCCTTTTCTTCCGCTTCTTTTAGAGTAGTGCACTCATGATCAGTTGATATCCCATGCGCAATGTATTTTTTTAGCGCATCACCAGAGAGAAGTGGCGCATGCCCATCTATCTTTTTCCCATGTCTCTTTGCGATATCTATCTTCTCGATCACATCCTCATCTTCATTGATCACACCAACGAAGTTCATGACCTCTCCCAGAGCAACTACCTGCGGCCATTTCATAATTTTCTCAATTTCCTCTGCATCCAAAACTGCGCCTGAGGTTTCAAAAGGGGTAGCTGGTACACACGAAGGAACTGTCAAAAAAATGCGCAGCGGTGTTCTAGCGCTGACCATGTATTTAATTCCCTCTATTCCCAAAACATTGGCGATCTCATGGGGATCGGTAACAACAGAAGTCGTTCCATGAGGTACAACGCACTCTGCAAACCTTGAAGGACACAGCATCGAACTTTCAATGTGAATGTGCGCATCTATAAATCCAGGTAATATATAATTTCTATAATCCTTTTTATTTTTCTTAACCTCAGCGATCTTATCTCCCTTAACTATGATCTCTGCTGGATATATCTCTTCCTTGATGACATCTACCACATTACCTTCTATCTTCATGTTTTGCTCCTGATGTTTGCAAAAACTAATATTCAACTTTAACTTTTTCCTTTGTTTGGTAGGATTTTATTGCAGCGTTAGCTATTCTAAGGGTTTCCAGACCATCTTTACCATTGACCAAAGGTCTTCTTCTATAGGTAACAGCATCTAAGAAATCGTTTAACTCATTCACTAAAGGCTCTTGTTTCTTTAAAGCCACCTTTCTAATATCGAATTCGAACGGCACACTGTACAGATCTGCGACATCGTATTCCATTATTTGAGACGATGAGATCGTAAGGGATTGAGTGATATAATCCAATTCAACGAAATTCGATAAGCATGTGAGGAACAATTTTCTTACTTTCATGGGCGTCAACCAATTCACTTCAACGAAACCAGTAACCCCGTTCTTAAAATCAATGAGGATGTTCGCATGGTCCTCAAATTTAGAGTTGGTCATTCCTCCCAGGGTGTAAACGCTTTCTATCTCACTTTCCACTAGATAGCGCATAACGTCGATATCGTGCGTTCCCAGATCTAATATAACTCCCACATCTC
>JAUWGG010000031.1 GCA_030606525.1 Methanobacteriota archaeon
GCTTTTGATGCTTCCTCGTACTTATTCATTTCTTTCAAAGAAATCCCCTTATCGTACAGCGCTTTGATGAATTCTGGCTTGATCTTTATTGCTTCGTCATAGCACCCTAACCCTTCCTCATATTTACCAATTTTACACAGCATAGTTCCTTTAGCATCCAAAGCTTCTACATTATTGGGGTCCAATTGTAATACTTTCACAAAACACTTTATAGCGTTTTTAAATTCACCTAATTCTTTAAAGGCATTACCTTTACTGTACCACGCTTCTGCATAATCTCGATCCAATTCTATTGCTTTGTCATAGCACTCGATCGCTTCTACATATCTGCGAAGTTTGAATAGTACTTGTCCTTTATGATGCCATACCGTCTCATCCTTCTCATTCAATTCCAACATCCTGTCATAGCATTTCAACGCTTCCTCATACATTCCAACTTCAAAGAGGGCGTTGGCTTTAGCATTCCAACCTTTCTCATGATCTGGATCCAGCTCAACCACTTTGCTGAAGGATTTGATCGCTTCTTCATATTGCCCCGTTTTAATTAGTGTAATACCTCGTGCATACCACAAGCCTGTATCATTTGGATTTTTCTTTAATTGACCATCATACCATTCGATTGCGCTTGCCCTCTTCATGGTCTTGCTTTTGATTTCCTTGATCCCTACCAAAAATATGATCCTTAAACCTCCTTCTTCTCCTCATTAAACAAAATAGACAATCATGTATATAAAAATAAGTAATTCAAAAGCAGAGGAGAAAGAGAAGCTGACAACGTTCCAAGGACCAGAGACCCCTTAACGGAGCACTTCCCCGAAACTCGGAAAACCGAGAAAAACGGCTGATGCACCAGGATCAAAGCCCAAAGCCGTAAAGCTAAGCTTCCCGTGGGCTCGCGCACCACAGTACAGCAGAGAACGTGGGTGGACTTAACTGCTGGGTTCGGAATGGGACCAGGTGTATCCCCACCACTTTGGCCGTCAAACCTCTCTCAACCAACACATAGTCATTGCCATATATATAGATTTCTTTGATCCTGAGCAGAACTACGCCTCTTTTAATTTGATCGTTTGGACCATGGTGAGCGTTTTCGTTATGTGCTCATGGTATTTATCCCTAAAATCTATGATGAATTTGTTGAAATCCTTCATATCCCTGAATTTCAATTTCAATAATAGATCATATTCCCCTGTCAATCCATATGCTTCTCTGACGCATCTATTTTCCTGTGTTTCCTTGTCTAAATATTTT
Organism: Methanobacteriota archaeon; assembly: GCA_030606525.1. Classification (GTDB taxonomy): domain Archaea; phylum Thermoplasmatota; class Thermoplasmata; order JAUWGG01; family JAUWGG01; genus JAUWGG01. The sequence continues at coordinate 1,252 of JAUWGG010000031.1, forward strand.
TCCAATGAGCCGGAGACAAACATAAAAACATTGAAATTCTCTCCTAATCTCTCATCATTGAGCTTGATCGTGAATTTTTCTATTATCTCATCATCTACCAGTCGTCTAATTTTATTGTGTACTGTACTCGGTCTTATGTTTGTACGATCGGCAATTTTCCTTATACTCATTCTAGAATTGTCTTTTAGAGCTTGGATTATCTTTCTGTCCTTCTCATCCAAAATGTAATCGTTCATGGTGGATAATTGTCCATAGAATATATAAATATTTTGTATATTGTCTATTAATTTGCAGAATTTATGGACATTGTCTATTAATTTTGAAAAAAAGTATATAAATTCAAAATGCTATCTCTTTTTGGTGATAATGTGGAGTATGATATTGCTAACATAGCGCTGGCTGAAAAAGGCAAATTACGCATCGAATGGGCTGAAAATCAAATGCCTGTATTAGGACTGATCAAAAAAAGATTTGAGAAGGAAAAGCCGTTAAAGGGAGCGGTGATCGGGGCTTGCCTTCACGTGACCTCTGAAACAGCCAATCTTGTCCGAACATTGAAGGCAGGTGGTGCAGAATGCGTACTTTGTGCATCAAATCCCCTCAGCACACAAGATGATGTCGCAGCTTCCTTGGTTGAACATTCAAAGATTGAGGTATACGCGGTAAAGGGAGAGGGCAACGAGAAGTATTACGATCATATAGACAGAGTTTTAAGTTCTAGACCAAATATTACAATGGATGATGGTGGAGATTTGGTGTCTACTCTCCATTCGAAAAGAAGAGAGTTAATAAAGGATGTCATAGCTGGTACAGAAGAAACAACCACAGGTGTCATTAGATTCAGAAGCATGGAAAAGCAGAATGCATTGAAGATCCCGATCATCGCTGTAAATGACGCAGACACCAAGCATCTTTTTGATAACAGATACGGCACAGGTCAAAGCAGCATAGATGGGATACTGCGTGCTACCAATATTTTACTCGCTGGTAAAAATTTCGTTGTATGCGGCTATGGGTGGTGCGGTCGCGGTGTTGCTTTGAGAGCAAAGGGAATGGGTGCAAACGTGATAGTTGTGGAAGTGAACCCATTAAGAGCTTTGGAAGCAGTCATGGACGGCTACAGGGTCATGAGCATTGCTGATGCATCAAGAATCGGTGATATCTTCATTACCGCTACGGGAAACAAGAATGTGATCAGAGGGGAGCATTTCGCTGTGATGAAGGACGGAGCGGTAGTCGCAAATACAGGGCATTTCAATGTGGAGCTGAATTTGAAGGATCTAGAAGGATTGATAAAGAGCAAAAGAAAATTGCGAGAATGTGTGGAGGAATACAAATTAAAAAATGACAATAGGATATATCTCCTGGCTGAAGGAAGATTGATCAATCTGGCAGCAGCAGAAGGACATCCAGCTAGTGTGATGGACATGAGCTTTGCCAATCAAGCGCTGTGCGCAGAATACATTAAAAAAGAAGGAAAAAAACTAACAGCAAAAGTATATCCAGTTCCAAAAGAAATTGATGAAAAGATCGCTCGTCTCAAATTGCAGTCAATGAACATCAAGATCGATAGATTGACAAAAGAGCAGGAAGAATACTTAAGAAGTTGGAAGATAGGGACTTAAGGAATGAATTCGTGGTTTTGAGGTTTAGCATTAAACTACTTATGGCAATAAGGATCATATGTTGTTCTTTGTTTGTTCTCAAATTCTATTTTTTTGGTATTTCATCACTTTCGTCTTTTTCTTCAACTTCATTCTCTAAAGGTTGCATCTCATTTTCAGATTTTTCAGTTTTTCCCTCTGATTTTTTTCTTTCTTCTTTCTTAGGTTTTTCAACTGTTTTTACTGCAAAAAACTCTGTATTTGAAAAAATCTCCAAACCACCAGATATAATCAATATAAGGGCAGAAACAAGGAGTAAATATCCACCTAAGCCAAATCCCCATTGAAGTTCTATTTGACCGTCGACCTCAGGAACTGTAACAATTTTCTGACCTCCAAAAGGAGAACCAGAAATTGCACATATAACCTCTCCAATATCAACACTAGCATCACCAGTATCTACCATAGATTCAAAAGGAATCATACCTAAAGACATGATGATGACAACAATTAAAACAACAGGGACGAGAAGTTTGATACCGCGAAAAATGTACTTTCTACCCAATTTTTTACTTTGCGCAATCCCAATTGAAGCAATTATGAGAAATACAAGACTCATGGCAATTAACAGTGAAAAAGGAATCGACAATGAACCCATTGGAATAGGACCAGTTAACCCAGGAACCTGTACCTGAATACCATTGATTCCATCAATCGTCATCATGTTGGCCATACCATGTGTCTCATAACCACTAACCCCAATATCAGTAGAAACCACATACCAGGGATAAAAAAGTGAAAAGATCGCAATGATAATGCCAACTATACAAAGGACATTCCCTAAGCTTTTTGCATTAAATCCATCTATATAAAGCATCGAAACAATCCGTGGGCCAAGATCTGTTTTTTTATGACGACGATAAATACGAAATACGAGTACACACAGAATGACGATAGTCAATATGATGAATATCATAACAAAATTGTAAAGGAATAATTCCAAAAGAAAGATATTATCATCCGCGGAAAGCAAACTTTCTCCCCAACCAAGGGGACTACTCCACATCTCACCTCCCTCTCGAAACATTGGGCCTGATGGACCCGCCTGCCCCGATAGAGAAGCCTGATTTGCTTCTTCCTCGTTGGATCCAGTCCAACCCCATAACCCTGCATAGTCAAGCCAGGGCTGATCCTCAAGTATTTCAAGCGTGTAATCTGATGAGGTAAGTGTCTTTCCACCTGCACCTACTATGTCATTAGCAAGACCAACCACTCCAGAAAACGAACGTAGATAATTCGCATGACTGCCCCTGGAGACATAGACTTTCATATGATCTCCATCTTTCTCCACCTGCGACCACGTGGCCTTCTGACCACCATGATGCTGACTATACATCACCTCCGTGGGAGTACTCCCAGATAGGACAACCTGAACCATCTCCCAATCACCCTCATGCTGATTCTGAATCCCTTTATTGAATGCATAGAACATCCAATACTGAATAATCGTCGATCCATCAGATGAATCCACCCGAGCATACACCGTATAACTCCCCAACTCACTGCTACGATAATCCGTGATAATACCATCATCATCAACTGAGCCCTTCTGATTATCAAGGTAATACTCATCAGACATGTAACCAGCAAGACTCTCATTCGTTGGAGCTATATCAACAGGTTGATCAGAGCCCACCATATATAGATAAGAATTATCAATATGATACGATACATCAACAGGAAAACATGTTTCGTCATGTACAAAATAAAGGATTGGAGCATATTGTTGTGCAATTTCTGCATCAGCTGCTTCAGTGGTTTCTATAAAATTTCCAAAAAATATTGAAAAGAGAAAGGCCACTGTAATAAATACAATTTTATGCTTCATAGTCCTCTCCAAAACTAGATATTACTTATTATTATTTAATCCTTGTCAAAAATTATCAATCTGTTTTAATAGAAACATTTAATAGTACTCATCCATATGATTCTCCTAGAAAATCACCATAGGAGAATGGGATAAAATATATTTCCTAAACTAGCAGAAATTGGTATATACTTTGTGAATGAGGTTTAGCATTAAACTATTTATTGCAATAATGTCATTTATGGGAAAGGTTTGAATGATGAGGAGATAAGAATCGTTGAAGGAAGTGTTGGGTGAGACTATGATATCAAAAAAACTTCTTGGGAATTACTTGAAGAATAAATACGGTGACATCATCCTAAAAAAAATCGAAGAGCTTGGTGAGGGAGTTCACGGCATAGGATATCTGGTGGAATTCGAGTTAGAAGGTGAGAAAAAAAGATTGATATTGAAAACATTATTTCCAAGGGATTTTGGACATGATCATTTCTCTGATAGAGCGCAAGTTTTGTTATTAGCTAATCATGCTTATAACCTATTACCGAAACATGTTAGATCGATCGATGTAGTTGGTATATCTGATGATTCTGTTGTCTCAATAGGGGAAGCAAAGGAATTCTTTATTTTGATGGAGGAAGCTCATGGTGAAAACTATTTCAATGATCTAGAAAAAATAAAGGAAAGGGGATATCTAGATGATAACGATAAACTCAGAGCGAAGAAATTGTCAGATTATCTTGTGGAAATCCATAAACAGAAATTTGATGATGGAATCCTGTATAAAAGAAGGATAAGAGATGTTGTTGGGCACGGCGAATGTTTGATGGGTGTATTGGATACATATCCAAAAGTGAAGTTCACGAGCAATGAGGAAATAGGGGAAATAGCTGCGAAAAGCGCTAGATGGTGGTCCAAGATCAGAGATAAAAAGCATAGATTGTGCGTAGTGCATGGAGACTATCACCCTGGTAATATTTGGTGGAATAATGAGGATTTCATTTTATTGGATAGAAGCCGTGGTATTTATGGTGAGCCAGGGGATGATGTGAGCTGTTTGAGTATAAATTATCTATTTTATGCGCTGCAGCAGAAAGATGATTTCATCGGTCCATTTAAAGAGTTGTTCTATATATTCTTTGATAATTATCTTGAAAAAACAAAGGATGAGGAAATGCTCGAGGTCTTAGCTCCTTTTTATGCATTTAGGGTTGCAGTAGTTGCAAATCCGATCTTTTATCCGAACGTAAGTGATGAAGTAAGAAGAAAATTATTTAATTTTGCTCATGGAGTTCTAGATGCTGAAAGATTTGAGATTGATAAAATCGATGAGTATATTAAAGCGAAATGAGGTTAAAAAATGGAACAAGATGGATGGGCTATTTGGATAACTGGACTCCCAGGCTCGGGAAAAAGCACAATAGCAAAGGAAATGAAGAAACTATTGAGGAAAAAGGGAATAGATGTTCAAATATTGAGGTTGGATGAGTTTCGCAGGACTTTAGCTCCTAAACCGAGATACACAGAGGAAGAGAGGGATGTGGTATACAACACTTTGATCTTAATGGCTAAGTTTCTTGCAAAAAATGGTGTGAACGTTATAATAGATGCAACCGCTCATAGAAACAAATGGAGGAACAAAGGCAAAGAAGAAATAAAGAACTTCTTTGAGGTTTATGTTGAGTGCCCTTTAAAAGAATGTATGGAAAGGGAAGCAAATAGGAAAGATGATCTTGTGGTTAGTAATCTATATAAAAAAGCTTTGCAACGGCTTGAGCGAAGGGAGAAAATAGATGAAAAGGAAATTTCACATAAGGAATGCGGAGAGAAATTATCACCGTTAGAGCAAATGGTTGGAATAGATGTGCCATATGAAAAACCTTCTAATCCTGATGTGACAATAAAAAGCGTTGAAGTTGATGCTAACAGCGCTGCCACTATAATTATTAAGAAAATGAAGGATAGGAAGTACATTTAGCGTCTATTTTTATTAGGAAGTAACAGGAATTAGTTGTGAATGATCCATTCGCAGTCTTCTGTAACGCAGATCCAATAACCGTACCCAGTAACCATCATATCATCTTCAGTTAATATCTCTAGATAATATGGCGCATTCATTTCATTGTATCCTTCTATTTGTGTAACGTTCTCCCAAATATCACTCAGTGCATTGCCAACAGTTTTACTAGTCAAAGAGGAGTAACCAACGAAATTCCAGCCTTTGTACAAATGTATAGTTGTGCTTTCCGGTACAACGCCTGTTACGATCAAGTTGCTTTCAATTGTCACGTTAACCCAAAGGGCCATCATATGATTGAAATGGATTAAATCGTTGTAACTTGATGGTTTAAATTTATCGTAGCATTTCCAATGATCAGTATTATCTGTAGGGTCATACCACTGTGCGAAATCCCATTCGACAGTTTGAAGTACAGTCTCTATATTGGTGTCGGATTGCACAAGAGGAATGGAAATCAACTGCTTACCAATTGATAGTCCTCTAACGAACTTGCCTACTTGATCCATACTTTCGTTTCCATGACCTGCACCATCCTTTGCAACAACGTAATAGAAGTAACTGTCTTGATCGCCTTCACCAGCGTTCTCATGCACATAATGAGAGATTCCAGCTTCAACCGAATCTAGGAAGGCATACAGTGTTCTATTGTTACTTGAGTACGATCCGCTATAATAGATATCATATCCTGTAACATCGTTCTCACCTGCACCGTCATCTATAGACAAAGTCCATGTGATGTTGATATGTTGATAGATCGATCCTTCAAGTTCTGCATTGATATTTGTCGGTGCTCCAGGTATCGTTGCAATCAATACATTGGGACCGGTATGCTCATAAGTATCACCTACCGCATCTCTTAGACCGTTGTTTGCAGAGAATCTATATGTATGCACTCCTGCCTCTAGTGATGTTCCGTATACGAAACAAATACCATCTGCAGAATTTGTATCCATTGGATCGTCTTGGAACATATGATGGATTATGCCGTCAATCCAAACATTTATCGCTTCCCATTTATTCCAATTTGCCTTCCAGATATCCCAATTTCCATCACGCTGTGTCTGCCATTTGATGTTCGCATCCAAATCCTTGTTCAATGCAATATCTGGATACATGTCCTTGGCATTGTTATTAGAAACCCTGACATCCAAGTTCGGATTGTGGCAACCACATGATATCTCGGAATAATATATTTCCCAATTCGCATCACCACTTCGATTATCATGCCATGTGATATACACTGTCCCATGTGTTAAGTCCCCGCTCACAGCAATTCGCGGATACACCGAAAAACCATCTCCCGTAGTATTGCCTGTATAATTTCCGTACGTAGTTTCAGGATCCTTCATATCACTCTGACGCTTCTCCCATAACCCGACTCCAGCGGGGTGGATCTTTAGAGTGTAAATTTCCCAATATCCAGACTTGTGCGGGTTCGGTACATCATACTCGTGTCCTCGGTCTTTCGCCCTCCTATCCATGAATACAACATGAGCCCAATACCCACCATCATCTACACCAATGTCAGGCATCGCAGAATCGTAGCCATCACTTCCCGTGATCTGAATGTCATCTATGAGGGTGAAATTTGAATCGTAAGGATCAATCTTTTCAAAGAATATCTCCCAATTTCCTCTTCTGTAGTCCTGCCATACTATATACACACAATCATTTGAGG
>JAUWGG010000042.1 GCA_030606525.1 Methanobacteriota archaeon
GGGATGCTGGAGACGGAAGTTGATTGGCGCAGTTTGGCGCTGAATGAAGCTAGAGCAGTGGATGTGTATCTCCACACTCAGGATTATAACGGAGAAGAGGATTTCTCCGATCATGTAATCAGCAATAATAAGGGCGTATTAGCGGTTACACAGCGGAGTGTTGCAGTAGATGTTGTTGACAGCAGCGATCCTACGCTATTAGAGATAACACTGCACGCGATCGATGGAGATATCACAGTTAAAAACATCACAGTTATGGCAGTTGGGACAGCAAATGTTCACTCAGCAACGTTGATCAGCACTGGATTTTCTGCTTCAAGCTCCTTTGGGAACGGGCGAGCTAAATTTTCATTGAATGAACTGGAAATCGCTAAGGATGATGTGAAAATCTTATCGGTCAGTGCAAATGTTGTAAATGTATTAGAGAAGAGCACTATAGGTTTAAAAATTGCACATCCCCATGACATAGAGATAGAAGGAGGCACAGTATCTTTAAAAACAACAGCACCATTCAGCGGCTATACTGATCTCGCATATGTAAGAGATATACCAGCTACAGTAAAAATAGACGGCGCTTTTGCAGATTGGATTGGAAAAGACGTGAAAAATGATATGATGGGTGAAGTGACAAACGAGAATATCGATATAATAAAATACGGTACTTCCAGCTCAGCTTCTGATATCTCATTTTATTTGAGAGTTGATGGAGAAATGGTTGGCGGAACCGCGGTTCCATTTAGAAATACTGCTAAAGCGGTAGCTCCATTTGTAGATAGTGACAGAGACACAGTTCCAGACGAGGATGATATATATCCTCAAGATTTCGATAATGATGGTACACCAGATGTGGAAACCAATCATGATGTCGACGGTGATGATATCCAAGATCATCCACATGGATATGATTACTGGTTGAATACGACCATACCAAGTAATTTCCAATCAGAATATGCGAATAAGGTTGTAAGCATCTATATTGGACCTGTTGAGAAACCAGAGGTGACCGGCGAGGATACGGTATTCATTTTCATTGACACAGACGACAACACAACTACTGGCTGTCCTGTGAATGCTATCGGTGCTGACAAACTGATACAGATCGAAGGGAAATATGGAGAGATAACCAAGAAAAATGTATATACATATAATGCTCAAACAGCAAAGTGGGAAAGTGGTACAGGGATAGTATATGCGCAATGCGACTCAACTCAATTAGAAGTGGGAATGAGTGCAGCTAACCTGGGAATCGGAATCACTGATGATTTCACTGTTTATTTTGAGATGAGTGATTGGACAGGCAGTAAAGATCATTCCGATGTTGTTGTGACGAGAGGAATTCTGCACACTCCAGAATTTTCAGATTTGATTATTCCTATTATGGGGATAGTAGTGATCTTTATCGTTACTAAGCAGCGCAGAAGAAAGAAAGGAAGTAAAGGCAAGTAGTTTTTTTCTGAACTCTCCCGTTCTAAAGTTTTCTACTTCTTTAAGCAATTTAACTTTGGCTATCTAGGTATTCAAGATAAGCTGTCAAATCGTCGATCTTCATGCAAATCTCTGCTTGGGCAGTTGGGTCTATGATCCAATCGTTCTTTGGATTTCCATCGACATAACCATCAGCCTTTGCTCGTATATTGTATCGCAAGTTACGTATGGCTCCTTCATATTCCTCGACAACCAGTAAATTATGAACAGCAGCAATCATCTTTTTAAAGGCGTTCTTTCGTTGCGTCGGATTGCCTTTAAAGAAACTATCATCTAAGTTTTGAATGTAATCATCGATGTCTTGCAAGGCTTCGAACTCATCCACTACGATCACAATCATGGTATCACTACCGATTCCACCATCATCATCAGTAACTGTCAATGTCACAGTGTAAATCCCTGGTGCAGAATATACGTGGTCTGCTGTTGTTGTACCTGTTGCGTTTGGTTCATTGTTCTCTTCGATGAGTGTTCCAGATACTATTGTTCCATCACCAAAATTCCAGGTAGCAGTATGGGTATCAAGCCATCCAGGATCAGTGAAACTTCCTTCAAACATTAAATCATGTACGTATGGTAGGATGAATTGTGGATTTGATTGATCCATCGTTAGATTCGTGATCGTTGGTGCAACATTGTATACAATGACCGATCCTGTGTCGTTAGCAGTAAAGCCGAGTTTATCACGCACCTCAACCTTTACCAGTCCAAGGTGATCGTCGCCCCACGTGTACGAAGCTGTTGGATTAGTTGACCAATCCGTGTCCCAGACATCATCATTTTCAAAATCCCATCTGTATTCCAATGGATCTCCTTCTGGATCGTATGAATCACTTGCATTAAAAATCGCAGGTGATCCTTCATCTACTTCATATGGACCATTAGCATCTGCTACTGGAGGATAGTTGGGTACGGTAGTTAAAAGGTAACAATCAGGGTCACCATAGAGATTATATCTGATAGCATTAGGACTAAGCTCAGAATGATATATTAACACTTCATTTAAAGCCATGCCTGCTGACATTCCTTTATCAATGATATAATGTGTATAGTAAAATGCCATTTGATGATTATAATGCTTTGTTGGAGTAAACGTGGAATAATCTCCCGTTATATATGTCGTCATCCTAGTCCCTGCAACCATTGCAATACCCCCATGTTTCAACAAGGAATATGCAAGATTATTTTTATTCTCAGGGCATGCATTATGACATGATCCTTGAAATGTAAACGCTGGTTTTGAATCATCAAGATGACTCAGATTATCCCGATGAATAACATGTGACGCATGTTCTTCTCCTCCATGAGTGTGCCAAGTAACCATGCCATAACCGTTTTTCCATTCATTCCATACTGTTTCATACTCACAAGGCCAAAGCTCAGGGGTTGGGGGAGCGAAATCCTTCTCATAGATTCTATAATAGGAGAAACCATTAGGCATTGCAATAAATTGTTTAATTGCTTCACCAAGACCTGTACTTGTTGTTTTAGAGTCCATTCGCGCCATAGGCAGCAGAATTGATTCTCTCCAGCTGATATCACCAGGGTCTGTTTCATAATCAATCATTTTACGAAGTATTGCATCTAGTTGCTCATAATCACTATCATATACAGGGATGCGCCCAACATATACCTCCGCTTCAAGATCAGGATGACCTAAACCTATATCACCAGTACCCCATTCAAAAGAAATCTCTGGATCAACTCTGGTGAATTTGTAATCAGTAAAATCATTATTATCATAGTAAAATCCTGTTAATCCACCAACATTTCCATCTGCATCATAGAGGTGGTGATTGGGGATAATCTTTTCAGACTTGTCAATAAAGTTTCTCCAATACAGCTTAATGATTCCATCTCCGTAGTTCTCACGGAAGAAGAGACTGATATCATGTTTCCCCGCTGTCAAACTAATAACTGCTTTATCCTCCATTAAATCGTGTTCATCCCAGTTATCAATAACATATATTCCATCAATCATTAACTGCACGCCATCGTCACTTAATGTCCTAAACGTATAAACTATATCGTAATCACACATAACTTCCCCAGTCCAAAAAACTGAGAATGTATCACTCGCAATAGAGGGATCAGGGCTTGTTAAGGAATCATAATCTTTAAGTTCATAATAAAAACCGTCACCATCTAAATCCCAATTACTATCTAGATCACCATAATATAAATCCGTTGGTGCTCCTGTTCCCCCTTTAAAATATTTTGGCCAACCCATCTTCATCGGGATGTCACCAACATGATCATTAGGATCCTTTGTATCATCGGGGTCAGAATCCCCAATGAAGAGTACATATTCAATATCAAGGGTTTGGTAATTATCTATCAACCATTTACGAATTTTATCAGCTCTTTCGTTTGGATACTGACCAGTAAGACCAAGAAAATCAGATTCAGTTACTACTTTTACTGAATGGCCACAGAACTCTTTCATATGGATGAAATGCTCAAGTTCTTCACTGTTTTCAATTATATCATTTGTAGTAATAATCACGTAATCGTATTCTATCGAGTTGTTGGCGGTATTAGCACTATCATTCAATGGCACTGCTACTGAAAAAACAGTAGCGAACATCACTACACATAGCCAAACGGTTAAAACTTTGTTTAACTTCTCTTTCATCATATTCCCCCCCAAATGCCAAAATGGCAAATCCTAATGAAGGTATAGGTATAAAGATTTTACTAAGGGATTTTTGATGCCATACAACCTAGCAGAAAAACAGGAAATGGGGTTTTAAAATGTGGTCTTTCGGGGTGTTTCATTGAGTTTTTTTCCTTGCGCTCTGGTGTCACGGAAGCAATAGTTAAGAATATATACCAAAAAATGTATTATCAGCGCAAAATCCTTATATTTAAATACCCCAATCACCAATAGAGTGATGAACGGTATAGATGAATAGATAAGGTGAAAGGTGAGAAATTGGGTCGAGGTATGAACACAGCGCGTAAACTGAAAAAGGACAGGAAGAAGCGCAGATGGAGCGATAGGAACTTCAAAAAAAGAATGCTGAAACTTAGGGAGCGTTCAGATCCCTTGGAAGGTTCAGCGCAAGCTAAAGGTATCGTTTTGGAGAAGGTCGGGATCGAAGCGAAACAGCCCAACTCCGCTATTCGAAAATGTGTGAAGGTACAGTTGATCAAGAATGGAAGGCAGATCACTGCCTTTGCAGTGGGTGATGGCGCGATCAACTTCATTGACGAGCATGATGAAATATTAGTGGAAGGTATTGGAGGAAGTATGGGTCGTTCTTATGGAGATATTCCTGGTGTTCGGTTTAAGGTAATTCAAGTGAACAATGTCTCTTTGGATGAACTAGTTCGGGGACGAAAGGAGAAACCAGTGAGGTAGTGATATGCCGGGGAAAGAAAAGACGAAAAAAAAAGTGAAGCGGGTCAAAAAAATCAAGAAGAAAAAAACGGAAGAGATCAAAAAAGAGGAAAAGAAACAACAGAAAAAACCAAAGAAAGAGAAACCCAAAGAAGCGAAAGTTAAAGAGGAAAAGGTAGAAGAAAAACCAGTTGAGGTGGAAGGCGCTTCCCAATTTCTAATATTTGGGAAATATGACGTTTCTGAGGTTGTAATAAGCGACGCTGGTTTATCGAGGTATCTGAATCTCAATCCAATTGCAATTCCGCACACTGGTGCTAAATTTGCAAATAAACGGTTCGGTAAAGCGAAAGTTTCAATCGTTGAGCGGTTGATCAACAACATGATGCGCACGGAGAATTTTACTGGTAAAAAGATGAAGACGTATAAGGCAGTGAGAAATGCTTTTGAGATCATTCACAAAAAAACAAAAAAGAATCCTCTGCAAGTTTTAGTTGATGCACTGCAAAACGCTGCACCGAGAGAAGAGATCACGAGATTAAGATTTGGAGGTATTTCTGTTCCAAAGGCGGTTGACATAGCTCCATTGCGGCGACTTGATACTGCCCTAAGAAACATCAGTAAAGGAGCTGTGAAATCGACGTATAAGAACAAAAAACCAATAGAAAGATGTCTAGCTGATGAGATCATCATGGCATCTAATAAGGAGATGAATAGTTTCTCCATATCGAAAAAGGAAGAAATAGAAAGAATAGCATCTTCTGCTAGGTGAGGGTCAAGATGGGGAGGAAAGAGGATAACATTAAGAAAGCTCAAAAGCTCATGCTCAAGCATAAAAATATAAGGAACATTGGTTTTGCTGCACACATCGATCACGGTAAGACCACCTTGAGCGATAATCTGATTGCTGGTGCGGGTATGATGTCCGAGGAGTTAGCTGGTAAGCAGCTGCTTTTGGATTATGATGAACAAGAACAAGCGAGGGGAATAACGATCAACGCTGCGAATGCATCCATGGTGCACGAATATGAAGGTGCAGAATACCTCATCAATCTGATAGACACACCAGGACATGTGGATTTTGGAGGAGATGTCACACGTGCGATGAGAGCTGTTGATGGTTGTATCATACTTGCATGCGCTGTTGAAGGTATTATGCCGCAAACGGAAACAGTTATCCGCCAAGCATTAAAGGAAAAGGCGAGACCTTTACTATTCATAAACAAAGTGGATAGGTTGATCAATGAACTTGAGGTCACACCAGAACAAATGCAGCAGCGTTTTCTTAAGATTATTAATGGAGTTAATGCTTTAATAAAAAAATTTGCGCCTGAGGAGCTCAAGAACAAATGGATAGTTAAGGTAGAGGATGGAACTGTAGCTTTTGGTTCTGCATACTATAACTGGGCAATTTCTGTACCTTTTATGAAAGAAAGTAATATGACATTTAAAGATATTTATGAGCACTGTAAAAACAAAGAACAAGATGTTTTAGCTAAAAAGGCTCCTGTACATAAAATATTATTGGATATGATCGTTCAACACATGCCGAATCCTATTGATGCTCAAAAGATCAGGGTACCGCATATTTGGCATGGAGACATAGATTCAAAGATCGGGAAAGCCATGATTAATTGTAGTGGAAGCGGTCCCACTTCCTTGATGATCACAAAGATCATTATGGATCCCCATGCTGGCGAGATTGCCATAGGTCGTTTATTCAGCGGGAAGGTAAAGAGGGGAGATGGACTTTTCATTATAGGCATGCCCAATATGAACAGGGTGCAGAAAGTAGCTCTATGCGTTGGAGCTGATAGAATTTCTGTGGAAGAAATAGACGCGGGGAATATAGTCGCTTTAGCAGGACTAAAGGATGCGATAGCAGGATCAACAGCTTCCTCCGATTCCGATATGATAGCATTTGAGAAGATAGTTCATTATTCTGAGCCTGTTGTGACGGTTGCAGTCGAAGCAAAACGCACAACTGACCTGCCAAAACTAGTAGAAGTATTGAGGATCATAGCCAAAGCTGATCCTTCCATAGAAATTGAGATCAACCAAGAAACAGGTGAGCATTTACTCTCGGGGATGGGTGAACTGCACCTGGAGATCACAGAATACAGGATCATCCATGAGCATGGTGTAGCTATCCAATGCTCTGAGCCTATCGTTGTTTTTAGAGAGAGTGTTAAGAATAAAGGAGGGCCTTTCGAAGGGAAATCACCAAATAAACACAATCGTTTCTACATTGAGGTCGAGCCCTTAGAGAAGGAAGTGATCGAAGCAATATTGAAAGGGGATATCCAGTCGGAAGGTAAAATAAGGGATTCAAAAGCTTTGGCAAGGGATCTCGTCGAACTAGGTATGAGTAAAATGGAGGCAAAGGGCATTAGTGCTGTAGATGGTGCAAATATCTTCGTTAATGCGACAAAGGGAATACAATACCTCCATGAAACCATCGAGTTATGCAATCAATCATTTCACGAAGCGATGCGGCGAGGCTCCCTAGCTGAAGAAAAATGCATGGGCGTTAAGGTTAAGCTTGTTGACTGTAAATTGCATGAGGACAGCATACATAGAGGTCCTGCACAGGTCATCCCAGCAACGAAGCAGGCGATCTTTGGTGCTATGTGTCAAGCCAATAGGATACTGCTGGAGCCAAAACAAAGGGTATTTATCAACATCCCACAAGAGCTCATGGGCGGTTCAACAGCAGAAATGCATCAAAGACGCGCGGTGATCGAAGATATAAAACAAGAAGGAGATATATCAATTATCGTATCGAAGGCACCTGTAGCTGAGATGTTTGGCTTTGCTAGTGCGATCAGGAGT
>JAUWGG010000021.1 GCA_030606525.1 Methanobacteriota archaeon
TCCAATCCAATTCTCCTGCACTTCTGAACCAATTTGTCTATATCTGCTATCTTCAATCGATGTTCAGAATGATTGATCAAACTGCCTTCAGCACCAGCTCCTTTAACTGCTTCAGCTGTTGTATGTCCTGTACAGCTCCCAACATCAACATTATCGATGTGCTGAGCGAAAACTGGTATATCGACCTCTTTGCATATCAAAGCTAGATCGACCAATTGAGGAGCGATAATTATTGATGTCCCGGTTTCTTTTGCCACCTGCTCACAGATCTTAGCTAAAGTTAAGCCATTTTCTCCGATCGCTTGCTTATAGGATTTGAAATTGATTACGATCGCAGGCAATCTCATCAAACGACCTCAAATCTTTTCTCCAATTTTTTCAGAACTTTTGGCAAGGTTGTATACTCCATATCCGCCAATGGTAACCGATGAGGTTCAAATGGACCGTGTCTTCTCATATAATCAGCTATCTCTTGCGCTTTTTTTCTTGCATGATCGAAAGCTACATCATCGAATAGATCAACTGGTTCTCCTAATTTTGCATCGTTTATTTGGAAACCTAAAGCCACAACTCTGGGAGGACCGTCGAAACGGGTGCATGTCGCATTTTTCTGCGCTACAGGCATCAGCGGTCCATTATGACTGCCTCGCATCCAACCTGATACAAGGTGAGGAAAAGCGAATGGCTCTAGAATCTCACCCAATGCAGGTAATCCAGATTGTGCCCTCACCACTGCAACAGGATCGTCCTTTCCTACGTACTCACCAGCTATCTGAAAGAGCTTCTCAGTTGAAACCGATGCCACTGCTTCATCAACAGGCAGTTTCCCTTCCTTAGGCCATACCCTCTTAATGACGAATCTGGACTTTGCACCTATCAAAGCCAAAATATCGTACATCTCCTCTGGGCAGCTCATCAGCACTTTCTTATGCTCGAAAATATCCCATATCTCGAAAACAAAACCATCGTGAATATTTGGATCGATTATTAAACCTGCAGTGTTAAATGGATCTGCGAATATTCTATACATAGGTAAGTTAAAAGCACCTGGTTCTGTTTTATCCATCATGAATACAACAAATGGCTCGCTTTTTCGCTCTGTGAACTCAAGTTCAGCTATACCAGGACCCATACCTCTTATATTACCCGAAAACGCATCTTTAAGCATGTCCTGCCCAGCGCCATACAATTTTAGCTCTTTTGCTATCTCCGTTGTTCGCTCAAATACGCTCCAAGCTAAGCTGTGCACCTTTTCAGAGTCGATGCCGTTCTTATGACCCATGATCAATTCCAGATCATCACCGCAGTGAGCAACGCAGAAATCTATTATTGTACCTTTTTTTAAGCCCTCAGTCAGCATCTTTTTTGCTTCTTCTTTCAATCTCGGATGTACGTTTGAATGTCCCGGCCATCCACCTACATCTGCCTTTATAACCGATATTGTTGTTTTTTCCGTCATACTAATCCCTTGAAGTTGGGATATACATTATCCTATATTAAAAATTCTTTAATGTATGTTCTCAAATGCTTTTTCTACGATCTTTTCTTCTTCCGGGCTTTGCTTTACAAGAATGCTCACTACAAAAACGAGTATGAAAGATAATGGCAGCGCTATGAACAAAGGATCCAGCATATTGATCTTGTAAGATTCTATTATCGAAGAACCTATTATAGCTGGAGCTGTTTTATAATAAACGAAGATATACCAGAACATGGTGAATGAAAATCCACCCAGTATTCCAGCCCATGCACCAGCTTTACTCGTTTTTTTCCAATATAAAGTAAAAGTATAAGCAGCTAAGAATGTGCTGCCCATTAACCCGAAGAAGAAGGCACACATAAAAGCAACCACATCCGGCGGTCTTAATGAAATTATTAGTGTTGCACCCACGATACCAAGTGTTGCAATCCTTGTAACCGTGAGAGATTTCTTTTCAGAAACGCCTTTTCGCTTCCCATAGATATCCCTTCCAACGCAAGCCCCTGCGACATGCAAAAGGGAGCTGGCTGTAGACATCGCTGCCGCTAAGACCGCAAACAAAAACAAATAAACGAACCATGTCGGGAAGAAATTGTTTATTATTAATGGGATTACCTTATCAGGTGTTCCAGGATACATTAGACCATGTTCTACCATGAACACATTGCACAGCGGTCCTATACTGAATGCTGTAAATGTCATGAGAAGTATGAATATTCCTCCATAGGGTACGGCAAGGCGCAGTGCCCTTTCATCTTTAGCAGACAGGTACCGCAGCACAAGCTGAGGTTGGGCTAAAACACCAATGCCAACACCCAATACCAGCGTAAGAACGATCATAAACGGCTGGGACATGAATGGTGCAAATGAAGTTAATCCGTTGGGAGCCTGTGTAGCTGCTGGACTTCCGATAGCTGCTAATTGCTCTGCTGTCAAGGCGGCAGCAGCTTCATGAGCTGGCCCGATCCCTCCAAGCATTGTATACATACCAACGGTCAATATGACCATGCCGATGAGCATCAATACACCTTGGATCGTATCGGACCACATTACCGCATATAGACCGCCTATCACCAAGTATATTGCAACGATGATAGTGAATGCTATCACCGAGATCGCGTATGGAATGTTGAATGTCACCTCAACAAGGCGAGATATAGCTAAGAACACGGCTGTCGTGTACGCTATCATAAAAACTGCGATTATTCCTGCTGAAACAGCCTGCAAGTTCTTTGAATTGAACCTATTTCCAAGAAGCTCAGGCATCGTTAAAGCTTTGAGTGAGAGGCCCATCTTCCTTGTTCTAAAACCATAAAAAACGAATGCGATGAACACACCAATCAATATATTAAGAAAAGAAAGCCATAGTATTGATTGCCCATATATAGAGGCAATGCCTGAGAACCCTATCAACGCCACTGCACTGATGAATGTAGCCCCGTAAGAAAATGCCACAACAATGGCATTCATCTTTCTGCCAGCAACCAAGTAATCTTCCGAGGTTTTGGTCTTTTTATAACCTAAATATCCAAGAAAGGTAAATACAGCAGTGAATATTGAGACGAATATTATGAAATATATTGCCTTGTCCATTTACTCAATCCTCCTCTTTTTTTCTTTTCAGCATTTTTTTTAAGTACTCATGATACAGACCATAAAGAACGCACAATATCGCTGCCAATATACTCCCCAACCATGCTGTAAATACCCAGATATCCATTCCAAGGATTAATCCCATACGATCACACTTTGAATGTGCAATATCTATTGCAATTTAAAGGTTTCTAAGTGAACATGCACAAGTTTTTATTGTTATAATATATTTACTTTGTTGGAAGCAAGGGGAAAGGTAAGAATGAGTAAAACCGTCGAAGATCTAAAAATAATATTCTCTCCTAAATCTATAGCTGTCATCGGTGCATCTCGAACCCATATGAAGATCGGTCATGAGACGCTGCTGAACGTGCTCGTTCATAGATATGAGGGCAAGGTATACCCCATAAATCCCAATGCACATGAGATAATGGGATTGAGATGCTACTCCAGTGTTCTAGAGGTTGAAGGTGATATCGACATGGCTCTAATCACAGTACCTGCAAGGGCTGTGCCTAAGGTCATTCGTGAATGCGCTGTAAAGGGAATAAAAGGTGCGATCATAATCAGCGCTGGTTTTAGTGAGGTTGGCGAGGAAGGAAAAAAATTGGAAGACGATGTGCTTAGAATTGCTAAAGAAGGCGGGGTTAGAATAATAGGTCCAAACACAATGGGCTATAAAAGCCCAATTGATGATCTGGACGCTAGTTTCGTTTTTGGCATGCCTTACAAAGGTCCTATTGGTCTGGCGAGTCAGAGCGGTGCTTTATGTTTAGGTATGATACATCATGCAAATATGGAAAAAATTGGGTTATCGAGGGTAATAAGCGTTGGTAATAAGATAGATATCGATGACGCCGATCTGATCGAGTATTTTGATCAAGATGAACATACGAAGGTAATAGCGATGTACATCGAGGGTATTAAAGACGGAGAGAAGTTCTACAATGCAGCGAAAAAATGCAGCAAACCGATCGCAGCGATCAAATCTGGAAGGACGAAAAGCGGGGCATTGGCAGCTTCAACTCATACTGGCTCCCTCAGCGGTTCAGATCAGATATATGATTCTGTCTTCAAACAAGCTGATGTGCTGAGAGCTGATGATACAGTGGAATTGTTCGATTTAGCTCGTGCTCTGGCATATCAACCACCAGCTGATGGAAACAGGATCGGCATAGTCTCAAATGGCGGAGGGGCTGGAATCCTTCTCACTGATTTTTGCGAGATATACGGATTGGAAGTTCCTTCACTTGAGGAAGAAACAGTAGATAGGGTAAAGAAGATTTTACCCCCGTTATCCACGCCTCGCAACCCAGTAGATGTACTTGGAGATGCAGGGTTCTATAGATATGAGGGTTCTGGTAGGGCTTTATTAGATGATAAGAACATCGATGCCCTCATCATAACGTGTGTTCATGCCGGATATGCAAGACCAAGGGAATATGCTGGAGCTGTGATGAAATTGGTTCAGGAGCAAAAGAAGGATTCACTGCCAGACAAACCAATAGTTGCTTGCTGGATCGGCGGCGAGGAAATAAACGAAGTTGTCGTAGATCTAAAAAGGGAGAATATACCAGTTTATCCATCAACATCTAGAGCTGTAAAGGCGATGAGAGCATTGGTTGAAGAGGGCAAAAGAAGAAAGAAGATTGGCACAACATAGAATATCATTAATTCTATTTAACGGGTTTGAAGTACTCAATATCTAAGATAGATCCTTTTCTTTCTTTTTTGTTTTTAAATTTTGCTTCGACCTTAAGACCTATTTTTACTTCTTTAGGCGCGATTTCACTTACCTTATGGACCATCCCACCATCAACACCGTCCAGTTTGATCATCGCCCATATTAGAGGCTCTTTTAATCTCTTATCCTCTATGTCTATCTTTGCTATCGTGTAGGTATGAATCTTGCCTTTTTTACTAACTTCCACATATTCATTCAATCTCTCAAAGCACACCTCACAATATATCCTCGGTGGTACACAGATCCTATTGCATTTTTCACATTTAGAACCCATTATCTTCCCGTTCATGATCCCCTTGAAGAAAATATCACCGGCTATACCAGTTGTGTATAGATATTGAGCTTCCATATCGCCGTCCCAGTGCCTTAACTTCCTCACATCAGTGGTTTTTTCAAGAAATGTCATATTCATTCCCCCAATGGTTTGAAATATTTTATATCAGTAATCGCTCCTTCCCTTTCTTCCTTTCTCTTCCATACAGCTTTCACACGCATATCGATTTTTATTTTATCTGATTTTACTTCATCGAAATAATGCATGATCCCCATGTTCTTAGATGCACCGTCCATGGCGATTACACCAACCAAGATAGGTTTTTTGATTCTACGGGCATGGGTATCCACATATGATATAGAGTAGGTCATGATCCTTCCTGTGTCCTTTATATACACCCATTCGTTAGTTGCTTTGAAGCATTGTTCACAGAACATCCTTGGTGGGAAAAGTATTCGGTTGCATTTATTGCACTTCCTACCAATCAATTTTCCTTCCTTTAATTCGTTGAGGAATCTGCTCATTGCCTCTCCGCAACTCCATGCATATTTCACTTTTGGACTGTGTTCAACTATCGTTATTTTACCGTCACTTATTTGTTTTCGGCTTAATTCTTCCCCATAAAATTTCTTAATATTTTCGGTCATAAAAAGCCTCCTAACTCCTCATTACCATTACAGAACCGTATTGCATTAGATCTCCCCACGCTTGACATACCCCAGTTCTTGGATCGCCAGGTACCTGTCTTTTACCTGCTTGCCCCGAAAGCTGCCAATAGATCTCACATGTCTTTACAGCCATGGTAGCTGCAATTGGGTTGCCTACGCCCAATAAACCACCAGAGGGGCAGCATGGTAGATCACCATCTCTCTGCGTTACGCCTTCTCGAGTAAGAACTGGTGCTTCTCCCTTATCACATAATAAGAGACCTTCTAAGTGGTGCAATTCCTTATAATCAAAGGGGTCATAAGGTTCTACGACATCTATCTGCCTGCGAGGATTGTCTATTCGAGCCATTTTATACGCCATTTTTGCAGCCTTAGCCACATATTGAGGGAAAGATAAATCTCTGTTGGTCCACATCGTACTATCGATCGACCATCCAACACCTTCTATCCAGACAGGATTGTCCGTATGATTTGAAACAACATCCTCAGAAACCAAGAGCATAGCTGCTGCCCCATCACTCGGAGGACTTACATCCAACAGATTCACAGGCCAAGCGATAACCTCAGAATTGAGGACATCATCAACCGTTATATTCGCTCCAAGTTGGGCGCATGGGTGATCCAATGCATTTTTCTTGTTCTTCACAGCCACCAGAGCTATATCTTCTTTTGAGACGTTATGAGCATGCATATAGCGATTCATTTCCATTGCAAAGATCCACATCAAATTCGGTTTAAGAGGTCTATCGATTATTGGGTCCCAAATATGAGCAAAAGCTGATTGGGGATGGGGATAACAGGATGACATCTTCTCCTCACATACTACAAGACAAACATCAGACATTCCAGAGGCGACATGCCACCATCCTGCAATAGGAGCGAATACACCTGTGCCTCCACCTGTGAACACCCTCATATATGGTTTGTGATACCCACCAGCTCCATCAAGCAAATTTTCACCCTTCATATGTATCCCGTCAAACGCATCTGGTGCGGATCCCATTACCACTGTATCTACATCTTTGAGTGTCATTCCTGCACTATCGAGAGCCATTTTAGTTGCTTCAAAGCACATTTCCTTGCCTGTTTCCTTCAATCTTCTTCTAAATATCGTCATTCCAGCTCCAATAACAGCTACATCTTTAACCATATCATCTCCCTCCAATTTACACCTCAAATATCGCAACTGCACCGCTTGTCGTTGGCACACCTCGCCAAGATTGTGCTAAACCGCATTCCACATCTGGTAATTTCCTACCACCTGCATCCTTACGCAGCTGCAAGACGACCTCCAAACCTTTTTGAAGACCACTTGCCTCTAAAGTATTACCAACACCCAAAAGACCACCTGAAGTGTTAACTGGTAAAACACCGTCAACATCAAAAGCACCTTCTTCCACTGATTTACCCGCTTCTCCTCTCCTGCAAAGACCTAAAGCTTCTAGGTGCTGTAACTCCTTATATGAAAATTTATCATCCACCTCAGCAAAATCTATCACCTTTTTAGGATAGGTTATATTTGCCATCTTATATGCCTGCCTTGATGCTAACTCTGCATAAACAGCTCTTCCCCACTCCTTATTCTCAAGCCAAGAGGTCTCAGAAGCCCAACCTACTCCTTTGATCCATATAGGGTCATGAGCTAATTTCTTTGCTGCTTCCTCAGATGCTAGAACAAAGACCACGCAACCATCGGCAAGTGGACTTATATCTAATCGCTTAAGAGGCGCGAACAACTCCTCAGAAGACAAAACATCCTCTATATTTATCTTAGCTTCGTAACCTGCGCTGGGATTGCTCATGGCATTAAGCTTGTTCTTGCGAACGACCTCCGCACACTGCTCTTCGGTTGTTCCTGTTTCACTCATATACCTCTTCATCTCCATACCAGCAATATAATATGGATGAGCACCAAGATCAATAAGCGGTCTGTTGAATACCGGGTCTATTGCAAAAGATAATACATCGTTATAGGTCAACAGATCAGATATCTTGCTGTGAGCTTCGACCACGACAATATCCATCAAACCAGTTAAGATCTGCATGTATCCGTTTATCAACCCGTATAAACCATCAGCCGTAACAGTACAGGTAGGTCTTAGAACAGAACCCAGTTGATCAGGTACGAATTCATCAAATATGCTGAATCCTTCCCAATAGTCTTCTGCGCATGTAATGAAACTATCCACGTCTTTACGTGGATCTATGCCTGCATCGTGGTATGCTCTATTCGCAGCTTGGAACATTATCTCTTTCCAAGACACATCTGGAGTTACTGAGCTAAAACCAGTATAACCAACACCTACTACTCCTACTTTTTTACTCATGTCGTTTCACCTCTAAGGATTAGGAGATTGAACCTTTCCCCCGCACCCGTAAAGCGCTAAACTACTAAAAATCTTTCCCTCATCCCTTTCTCATGACCATCCCTGTTGGGTCTATTTCCCTTAATATTTCTCTCTCTTTTTGGGTTGGTGGTTTAGTCATATCAATCTTCTTTGGAATTATAATATCAAATTCACTATTGTCTTTTATTTGCTGTATCGATACATCAGGATGAATTGCAAGCAGTTTGATCTTCTTTGATTCTTCATCAAATCCATAAACACCGAGTTGAGTTATGACCCGAAAGGGGCCGGTATCTTCAGGAAGACCAGCTTTTTCTCTTGCTCCAGCTCCAGTTAGATATCCAGGTGTAGTTAAAAAATCGATCTTTTTAACGAAGCGCTTTTTATCCTGCCTCATTATTATTATAGTTCTTTGACACAAGGAACCGACATCATTGGCACCCCCGCTTCCTGGCAATCTTACTTTTGGTCTATCATGCTCTCCAATGACAGTGGTATTTATATTTCCATACATATCGAGCTGTGCTGCACCCAGGAAACCATAATCCAGGTAACCAGCTTGTGAGATCGACATGCAGTCGTGCATGCTTGATGCTGCCACAGCTTTGTAGAATGTCCTTGATTCTCCAACCGAGATAGGTAACACCGGTATTTGAGGCCCAATACCACCTGCTTCGAAGATTATAAGGAGATCAGGAGCATGGGTCCTTTGAGCGAGCATTGAAGCGATCATCGGCAGACCTGTTCCAACGAAAACCGATTTCTTGTCCTCCAGCATTTTGGCGGCTACGCATGCCAAAAGTTCTGTTGATGTGTACTCCATTCTTTCAACCTCCCTTCAACAAGGGTGCTTTTTGCTCAGCTTTTAATAGTTCAACATCATTTAAATGCTTCATCTTTTTTTCTCCACCAACGAGCTTCATATAATCGTTAAGAGAATCGACGCCATAAACATACTTATCGAGATATTTATTCGTACCTTCATCGGTCTTTGATAGTTTGAGCCACTCACCTATATGTTCCTCATCGAAGTAATATAGATAAGGCATTTGGCAGGGATGGGAACCGTATTTCATCTCCACAACGCTGTCAACCAAATAAAATGGTATAACGGTTTTCCAAGGCTCAGCTCTGATTTTCTCGTTACTGATTATCTCCTCAGTGGTTATTATCAATCTTCGAGCTGCTCTGGAAAGTTCAAAATCTTCAACAAGTATGCCATCTATCTGCGCGTTCCCATACATATCGCACCGATGAACATGTATCATTGCTACATCTGGATAACAGGCAGGTAGAAGGCATATCGGTTTTTTACTGAATGGGTCCTTCACAACCTTTGCAGAGCTATATTTGAGCGTATCAGTTCCTAATAAAATACGGGCGGGTATGAATGGAATTCCCATCATCGCTGCCAAAAATCGCCATTGAAAACCAGCATTGCTCGTTTCTGCAATTACCTTACATCTTCCACTTTCAACAGCCCTTCTCGATGCAGGAGATAGACCTCTAAGCTCATGTCCGAAGGAATATGCTACCTCAACCTTATCTACACAACCTCCACCGATGAGCAGATCTATATCGTGAACTGCTGTTTTCCCAGCTATTGTCAAATTTCGTTTTTCCTGTCTTATGATCTCATAGATAAGCCACATCGAGACCCTGACATGTCCGAATCCTCCGAGAGCCATATAGTTCCCATCATGAATGAATTTCGATACAGCTTCATTTGCACTCATCCTTTTATCTTTTAGATCCCGGGGTTTATTCTTCGCTACCCATCTTCTGTTCTCATCAGGATCATGCCATGCCAAAAGTTCTCCCTTTCCTTCTTCCAAGACCTCCATATCATCACCCAAAATTATT
>JAUWGG010000022.1 GCA_030606525.1 Methanobacteriota archaeon
CCTTCCTTACTTTTCGACCGATCATTCTTTTATTCCTTTCCCCCCGCATTCGATACATTTCCCACTGCCTTTACATATTATGCAATCGCCACTCCCATCACATCTTAGACATTTCTTTGTGCCATTACAGATATCGCACATCCCATCTCCATCGCATTTCTTGCATTTTCCACTTCCGCTGCACTTACTGCATTTCCTTAAGAAACCTATTTTTCCTTTTCCCGCGCATTCATCACATTCCCCGCTCCCCGCACATTCTGCGCACAGTCCACTTCCTTTACAAATGCAGCAATCACCGCTCCCATCACATACCTCACATTCCCCGCTGCCTTTACAATTTGAACATTCCCCACTTCCTTCACATGCTGAACATTTTCGCACTTCATTCCACTCTGTCAAACATTTTTCTTTGATTTCCTTAATTTCTTTATTGTCGGGATCAATTTTTTCCGCATTCTCAAAACACTGCATCGCCCTTTCAAAATCTTTTAATCTGTGGTGCATACTTCCCAACTCGTGCCATGCACCCACATATTCAGGATTGATCTTCAAAGCTAAGTCGTAGTAATACGATACGCTCTTGTCTTTCGCTCGAGCTATTAAGCCCTTTAACTTCTCATCTCTTTTCTCCATGCTTTTCGGCGCGATCCCTATCGCAATCTCGTAGCATTCTCGAGCCTTTTCGCCTTCCCATAGTTCTACAAATGCATGAGCTTTTTTCAACCATGCTTCCACAAATTCTCCATTCTTTTGAATTGCTTTGTCAAAACATTCTATAGCGCGATCAAATCTTTTTCTTTGCATCAATGCATTGCCTTTATAAAACCATATTCTTTCATCATCCATTCCTTTATTTATAATCTCGTCGTATCCTCTTACTGCCTTTTTATATTCCTTTAATTTGAACAGGGCATTTACCTTGCACCATAAGGCATTCATGTTATTTGGGTCAATTTTAAGTGCTTTATCAGAATATCTGACCGCTCTTCGATAATCCCTATCATCGAAAGCAGCCACACCCAACTTAATATAGATGTTCGCATTCGAGATTGAATATTGAAAAGGAGTGTCCGCAGTATCCACCTTGGACATAGCGAACTTGATCTTTTCTCTGTCATCTTCTTTCAGATCAAGCTTCTCTTCTACATCAATTGCAAGCGGGATGTTTAATTCAGCCAATATCTTCGAAACAAATTTTTCCACATCTTCATCCATACCTTATCATCAGAGCAAATATACTCTTTGATTAAAAAGTTATGCATATTAATTTGGATATGCAATTAGAACCTAGAATCGCAATGGAACCGCAATCTTTATATTGTCCTAAGTTTTATACTTTTCTGAAATTTCTGAAAACAATGAGGTTTAGATATGGAGAAATCGAAGTATAGTAATGTAAAGAATAAAGTTATTGAGAAGCTGACGAAGATCTCAAAATCTTGGGGATTTAAAGAAGGGCATGGTAAGATCTTTGGAATGTTGTCGCTGCATAAGGATCCAGCATCTATGAAAGAGATATCTGCCGATACGGGGTACAGCATCTCTGCGATCAGCATGCATCTGGATCTACTTCAAAGATTGGGATTGGTTTCTAAGGTCAAAAAAGGTAGGACATTTCTTTTCGCAGCGGAGAGAGATTTCATTCAACTCTATAAGAATTTGCTGACGAATATATTGAAAAAAGAAATACATCCATTAGAAAAGGAGATTGCCAAGGAGATAGAGATATTGAAGAAAGCTAAAGATGAAGAGGGAAAAGCACTTCTCAAAGCCCTGAGAAAAACTAAAAGAAGTGTTGGCAGTGCAAAAAAGTATATAATGAATTTGTTGGAAGTCGAAGGACAAAATATTTAGGTGGGCATTCATTTGAAAGGTAATAAGGAAAGAATAGATGCAGAGAATGGCGGCAAATTGATAGTGTTGACATCATCTGCAAGTGAGATGAGTGACTTCAATCTTGATCCCTTCACTGCTTTTACAAGCGCATTTCCAACGAAGATCGTTCCACGAAAATTTTTAAGGAAGAAGTGGTATCCACCAGTGGAAAATAATGGGGATGGGAGTGCTAAATTCGCACCTTATGGTCTGAGGAAGGTCGAATCTTTACTTCTCCAAGAATTCGATGAGTCAGAGGTTGTGGTGACACATCCAAACAATCTCGATAAATTTGTTGGTCCTGACACAAAGGTCATTGGTATATCAACCATGGATCCCATGGGTATAGCATATGTAAGTACGACATATACATCGATACTGGGTTTTGGCGGGGAATCCATAAATGCTGCGGAGTTCAGAGATCTTATTTCCCATCCAAGCATTAAGAAACATTCACCGAAGATCATAGTTGGAGGAAGCGGTGCATGGCAGATCGTTGAGACAAAGATGACGGAAGAATATGGAATAGACACTGTCATGCAAGGAGAAGGCGAACGAACGGTGCTGCCAACTTTCGAAAAGGCGATTAAAGGCGAAAAACTTGAAAAAATCGTTCACGGTGAAAAACCTCGTCAAGATGAGATTCCAACAATCAGGAATGCATCCATTTACGGGGTGGTAGAGATCACTCGCGGTTGCGGTCGCGGTTGTCAATTTTGCACACCAACGATGCGTAAGAAATATTCATTTCCCCTCTCACATGTAATGGAGGAGGTGAAGGTGAATGTCAAAAACAGCTCAAGGATGATCATGATACAAACGGAAGATGCTTTCTTATACAAAGCTAATGATAATTTTAAGCCCAATAAAGAGAAAGTTATTGAGTTATTCAGAACTTTAGCAAATTATGATGGCGTAGAGTATATCCAAATTTCGCATACATCTCTTGCCCCAGCAATATATAGTCCAAGTATGATAGAGGAGCTTTCAGAGATCCTCATCGAAAAAACCAGATGGAAACATAGAAAGAAGAGCCCGTACGTAACTTCTGAGGTTGGAATAGAAACAGGTAGCGTAAGGTTGATGGAGAAATACATGAAAGGTAAAGCGTTACCTTACAGTGTAAAACAGTGGCCAGAACTTGTTGTTCAAGCAGTTGGGATATACAATGACAACAATTGGTATCCTCTAGCGACTCTACTGACTGGTCTACCTGATGAAAAAGAAGAGGACACGATAGCAACCCTCGAACTACTTGACGATCTAAAAGGTGCTAAGATGTTCTTCACACCTTTGCTCTTCATCCCTTTAGAGGATTGTCTGCTTCACAAAGCTCATCGTGTTGACCTTAACTATCTGAACGATGCACAGTGGGATTTTATTGCTACCTGTTGGAAGTATAATGTAGATTTTTGGAAACCAACTGCTAACATAACTATCTCGGCTGCAGCGATACTTGCCTATCCTCTTTACTATAGGTGGAAGCATGGTCCAAGGATCCTGTATCCTGCATTAAAGTTCACAGGCTGGAATGAGAATCTCATTGGCAGGAGATTGTACCGGGGGTGTAACAGTCGATATTGTGAAAGTTTGGAAAAGTGAGATAACTTCCTGTCTTGATAAAACAGAAAATGGATTGCAAATAGGAGGGAAATTGTAAAATGATAAAAAATTTAGTAACGGTTCATGAAGTGTATGCAAATAAAAAAAATAAGATAAAAAAAGTCGTTGCTAACAGCATCACGAACACAAAATGTAGGGTGGAAAATGTCAAGAGCAGAATTTTTAATATGGACTTACCATTGCCTATGGAAGAAATCTTGAGAAATCGCATCAGGACCGTGTCAGTAATCACCACATTGGTTGCTTTTGTTACGCTATACTTCATGCTTTCAGATATTGCATACATTCTAACGGCATTAATAGTCGGGTGTATCGCTATGACGATAGATTTCATTGTAGAGTATAAGGGAATCAACAAAAATGATTGGAATTACCCGCATCAAAATATCTGTTTTAGAAAGGTCCCGCTCGAGATTCCTATGCTATTTTTTAGCTGCGGTGTGATTACAACTTTTATTTTTTATTCTTTCTCTAAACCTGTAATGAACATTGTTTTCTCTACATCGCCATTTATTGTAGGTATGAGTTTTGTTCAAATGTTCCTCCTTCTCCTAGGGATTTTTTTCATGGCCCAATATCTAAGACGCAAATGTAAAAGCTTGGTTTTTGGCGCTCTCCCACTTGGTATTGCATTATATCTTGAGTTTTCAGAACCGTGGATACTTATACTCTCTATTTTTCCTATGTATATTGATTATTATCTCGAGAAGCGTTTGGTAAAGTCCGCTCAAATCAAATATAATGGATATAGCGAGGAAGTAGCAACAAATGTCGCTATAACCTATTTCCCAACGTCATTGCTTATATTAGGCTTGGTGGCTTTGGTACATAAATTAATAACGAGTATAAGTGGAGTATGATATATGATCGGCATGCACAATAAGTTTGAGGACATTTGGAAGATATTCCCTGAAAACGCGTTGAAGGGGCGTATCTGGCACTGGTGGTGGTGGCTTTACTTTTTCGAGAATCCAGACCGACCGGACTATCCCAGGCAGCTCATGATCCTCTGGGGAACACGCAACTGTCGAAAAGTGCGTATTAACGACCTCCTATGGAAACCAAAAATTACACCTGAAGTGCATGATGGTCGGGCAAGGTTCGAAGCGATGGTCGCATCTTGGTATTATGATGGGAAGAAGATGCATGACCCCTTCATACTGGAAAAGGGTCCAACTAAGGCTACTTGGGATAAGGAGCACGGCTCTATCGCGATGAGGAACGAACATGGAACCTACTCCTTTGAAGGAAGGGATGCAGATTTCAGGCTTAAAGCCGAGAATCCCAAACTCTCAATAGACCTTCGAATGAAGCGTTGGACAGATGAGATGTCCAAGCTTGTTTCTACTGGTAAGGTATTCTTCCGCAATATGGGTTATAGTATGCTCAAGTATAGGGGGCTGAAGGCATCTGGAAAGGTGCGCGTCGGCTCTTCCGAAATCACAGTGGAGGGCAGGGCATACTTCCAGAAGGTGCGGTTATCCTCTATAACTCCTGCTTGGTATTGGGCTGTGCTCCAAAGCGACAAAGGCGCATATATGCAGTACTTTGTTCCACATGTAGGCATCACCCTGCTCAGGCAGAGATACTCCCACGAAAGCTCGTTGGACTGGGGGGAAAAAACGATATCCAGGACGCTGAACTTCTATGATCCAGAGGAGGAAGTAGAACACACCATGAAGATCATGCATGTCAAGAAGCGCTATGATAATGACCTACCTATCTTCACAATAGAAGCGCGCTCCCCTACGGCAAAGTTGACGGCAGAAATGAGCGCCTATTCTCGATGCTGCTGGAACATCACCCAGCCGGTAATCCGACCCCTATGGTTGGGTATCTTTTACAACGAATATCCCGCCAGGCTGCTAAAACTCAAGTTCACGAACGGCAGGCGTGTGGTGGATAAAGACGACTTAGGACTTTGGTTCTGTAATTGCGAGCACTCCTGGGGAACTATGTAGTTGACCTACTCTCCCCCCTAAAGAGGAGAGATTCTTTATAGTCTTGGGCTAACGCCCAACACTAAAGGGTGTGCCATCACCCTGTTACTAACCCCTCGATCAAGAACTTCTGTTTTGATAGACGAGCCTTATGTTCTCCATTTCTTCAAAGCATGACCCAAATTGCCTGGGTTTTACGGTGGGTCACCAACCTCATACCCATATCAGTTCCAAGAGTTCCAGATATCATCTGTTTTCTTAGAACCTCATCAGAAATGACATTAATATCAGCACATATAACCCTTTAGAGGAGAGATGACTGAAAGTACTCTTATTTCATGCATTCATCCCCGCCCTGAGGGGCGAGGCTTTCTGCCTATATTCTTTGTAACAATGCCTAATGATAAATGTAGACAACCTCTTTCTACTTATGTCTTTATTCATTGAATTTTCAGGGCAGAAGACATGTTTCCAGAGCACTAGCAGCTATTGGCTGTGTGTATAAATCCGATGCGCAAATAATATTAAACATAAAACAATAAGGAACGATAATTTAAAAGGCGTAGATAAGGGGAGTAGATGTATTTCGCTATAGAAAATATAACATTATCCTTAATCATCTGTTCGATACTTGGCATCGTTGGTTATTGGAAAAAAGTCCTTGATGTCAAAGGCTCATTTTCTGCTTTTGTGATCGGAATGATCGTGGGTGTTTTTGGCAATGTCTATTGGATATTCTTGTTACTGATCTTTATGGCAAGCAGTTTTATCGCTACTAAGTACAAGCATGATACAAAAGAGGCAAGAGGTGTTGCAGAGCACAAAATGAGTACCAGGCGAGCTAAGAACGTACTTGCTAATGGATTGGTACCAGCTGCTGTAGTCCTTTTCGGCTCTTTTTATTTTGAAAAATACATCTCAGCAATACTGTTCATTACTGCGATCAGTGTGGCGATGTCAGATACAATTGCAAGCGAAATAGGAATGCTTTCAGACAGGGCTTATCTCATCACAAATCCCAAAAAAAGGGTGAAACCGGGAACGAATGGGGGCATTTCTTTATTGGGGGAAGGGGCTGCTGTCTTCGCTGCAATTTTTATAACCATTACTGGCTGGATCATTCTTTCTCTTTCCCAAACCCTGCCTAAAAATCCTTCTTTAATGCTGTTCCCATTATTGATTGGTCTTGCTGGATGCCATATTGACAGTGTTCTGGGTGCAACTCTTCAAGAAAAGGGAGTATTAACGAACAGCGGCGTTAACATCGTGTCAATCACAATTAGTACGTCGATTGCTCTGCTGTTAATATGTTTATGGGGGTGTTAAAATTGATTAAAGGAAATTACGATGCAATAATTGTAGGCGCTGGTCCTATTGGCAGTATGGTTGCTGATCGCATTTCAAAAAAGAATTACGATGTTTTATTAGTGGAAGAACATTACGAGATCGGTAAGCCTGTTCAGTGCGCTGGTCTGATCACACCTCGTGCATTTGATCTAGTAGATTGCAGAAAGCATATTCTAAATGACGTTCGCGGAGCACAGATCTTCTCACCGAAGGGACATACATTGTCAATAGATGGAGGGAAAGAGAAAGCTGTTGTTATCGATAGAGCTTCATTCGATAAGGAGATAGTAAAAAGCGCAATAAAAAATGGAGCAGAGCTCTCATTAGGTGCAAGAGCTGTTAAGGCAGAGAGAAAGAATGAAAAGATAAAGTTAACTCTATACTCAAATGGAAGAAAGATGGAAGCAGCTAGTAAAATTTTAATTGGTGCAGATGGCATTCAGTCCAATGTAGCTAGATGGTTTGCGCTTCCTCGCCCAAAAAAGATACTTTCCTGCTTTCAGGCAGAAATGGTCAATATCGATATAGATCTAAATTTCGTTAAGATATTCATTGGAAATGAAGTAGCCCCTCAATTCTTTGCATGGATCATTCCCACTGATGCTGGAAAAGCAAGAGTCGGACTCTGCACATATGGTGCAAATGGATCTTCTTACTTCTACTTCAAGAGGTTGTTTAAAAATGACATTTCAAAACAGTTCTTAAAGGAAGCACAGTCGATAAATTATACTGCAGGAGCTATTCCTATCGGGCGGGTGTCAAGAACATATGATGACAATATAATGATTGTCGGAGATGCTGCTGCACAAGTAAAAGCGACAAGCGGCGGTGGCATTTATCCTGGTTTGGTATGTGCAAAGCATTGTGGAGAAGTTGCTGTCACCTCTTTAGAATCAAATGATTTTTCGAAGAATCTGTTATCGAACTATCAAAAAAGGTGCATGAAAGAAATAGGAAAGGAATTGAAGAACGATATGCGCATACACGAGGTATTTGCAGGTCTAAGCGATAGGCAATTCGAAGAGATAATTGATATTCTGGATGACGAGGAGTTATTAAAAATAATATCAGAAGTTGGTGATATGGATTATCCTTCAAAAGTGGGTTGGGCTCTGCTTAGAAAGGAACCAAGACTATTGAAGTTCGTTGGAGTAGCACTTAAAACGTTCTTCTGACATTCACGAGATTCAGTGGGCAAAGGATATCCTTTGAAAAATTACTTATAGAGCGTGAGCTATGGTAAACTTCGAGGTTAGAGGGTGTGAATATGGTGAGAAAAAGCGCTGAGAAAAAAAATGAAGAAAAGAGGGAAGAGAAATCAATGAACATAGAGGTGACAGTTGGAAGAGATATCGTAGAGAAGATGGAATACATACTCAATATCCTGGAAAGCCTTAGAAAAAGAGTAAAATTGTCTGCTATTGGGAAAGAAAAGATAGATGAAGCCATGTCCTTGGTTCAAGAGATCATCGACATAATGCCAATGGAACTCGTAACCAGTATTATATCAGAGATGTTAGAGGGGAGAGAGAGCGAACTGAAAATAAAATTCAGTGAGTTGAAGTTGGACGGGGCGGTATCTATAACACTTGCCCCTTTTAAAAAATCCGATTAGCTTAGGAACCTATTATTGTAATAATAAATTAATAGTTTTTCAACGGATTACGACACTAACTATCGAAAAGTATATATAACAAATATGTTATATAACAATATTGTTAGGTGATATAAATGTTACCATTAGGCAACCCAGCAATCGGAGACGATTTTATTGATCGTGAAAAGGAGATTGAACAAATCCTGTCAGTACTGGAAAAAGATAGCATTCTTCTAATCGCGCCACGTAGGTTTGGAAAGACTTCAATAATGCGGAAAGTGGAGAAAGAATTAACGGATCAGAATAAAATATGCATTTTCCTTGAAGTAGAAGATGTATATTCCTCAGAGCACTTCTTAACTGAAATTGTGATGGCACTAGTTGAGAATGAAAAAATCAGTAAGAAAAAAAATATAATATCTACTTTAAAAGATAGTTTTAAATGGTTCAAAGAGAACATAGAAGAGTTTGAAACACCTTTGTTCAAAGCTAAAATGAGGAGCAACATCCAAGCAGATTTAAAGAAAGATTGGAAGGGAAAATCCAAGATGATATCTGAAATAATTAACATGACTGAATCAAATATATATTCCATCGTTGACGAGTTCCCCGTGGCTGTTAAAAACATGAAATCAAAAGATGCCGAGGAATTTTTGCATTGGTTCAGAAAGTTAAGACAGACATCTAAAAACCTGAGATTTATCGTTGGTGGCTCGGTAAGTATCGATCGAGTCGTAAGGAATGTTGGAGGCGCTAGCCTTATCAACGACTTTAAAAGAGTTAGTATAGATGGCTTCCAAAGGAAATCAGCGCTTGATGTAATTAAGAAAGTTTTCAGAGAAGAAAAATGGTCATATAAAGAATCTCTTGGTGGAAAAATATTGGAGTGCATTGGGGAAGCTTATATACCCTACTTTATCGCGATAATACTTAGTGCTATCAAGGAAGAAAAAGTTTTGAGGGGCGTGGAAATTGATGAGGAATCAATAGAAAAAATTTATAATTCCCGCATACTTGGCAGCAAAGGGAAACATTATTTTGAGCCTTACTCTTACAGACTAAGGATTTTCTACTCAGATATGGAAGAAAAAGCAGCGAGAGCTATATTACGAAAAATATGCAGAGGAGATTACTATTCTGCGGATCTTGCCTTTGGCATTTTCAAGCAGGAAACGGGAATAAACGACTATGACATATTTATGGACCTGCTAGCAGATCTCAGCAATGACTACTATATTGAGCATGATCCTAAAAACGGACTTAAGTTCTATTCCAAGATGCTTAGAGACTGGTGGAGGTTATACCATGGCTGATTCGAGTGATATAATTTTGTATAGGTATTCGCCAGAAAACATGCCCGAGGAAGTCTTGAAAAAACTTTTCGTTGGGAAGGAAAAACTCCTTAAAAGCTTGGTTAAGGAAATCGAAAAGGCTGCAAAGAAAAAGACACCGAGGTTCTATTTAATCGTGGGACCGAGAGGAATTGGAAAATCCCACTTTTTAATACTATTATATTT
>JAUWGG010000013.1 GCA_030606525.1 Methanobacteriota archaeon
TCTATTGCTCTTTTCTCAGATTCCACTTTTTGATCTTTTTCTTTATCTTTAATTTTATCCTTGATTTTATTATCGGTTTTACCTTCTTGCATTATTCCAACTTCTTCATCTTCAGCTTTCTCTCCCATTAATTCCTTCTTGAAAGAATCTCTATATTTTTTTATGAGGGTTACTAGATCATTATGCAATGCTCTTTCTGATTTGACCATTAGCTCTTCATCAGGCATTCCACCGCTTGCTTTTGAAAGGGCTGAAAGCGCAATTTTTCTTTCTCGATATTCATAGATATGCTCAGCTTTTTTAAGCGCTTTCTCAATTTCATCCTTCAGCATTTTAGTCTTGGTCGAAGTTTTGTTCTTTTCCTTTGAAAGTTCCTGATGCAATCGCGACAAATACTCAGCTAATTGACTATAAAAAATTGGACTTATTTCACTTAAGCGCTTATTCTTCCTCTCCTCTCGATAAAGCTGTGTTATTTTCCCAAAACTCATCTTTTCGGGCATCGATGGTACATAGTTTTTTGGGTATTAGGAGTTTGCGAAGATATACTATCAATCCAAGTCAGCAACACGATTTGGAAAAATGATGGGTGTTTTCCTCTCAGTGAATCGAAGGCACATATCTTTATATAGAAAAAAATTTATTATCTTCGTTATGGGGGGAAGAATATTACAGGCGGAAGTTTGATTTTAGGCAAGAATGAGAAGATCATAAGGGAAGAACGAAATGCATCATATCATGGGGGACATAGTAGACATGGTCACATTATGTATGGGAATTTATTATTAACAAACAAAAGATTTTTGTTTGAAGAAATCAAATGGAAAAATATCGGATTTTTTTCCACAAATAGAGTGGAGGAATCTGGTGGAATCAAAATAAATTTACCACTTGAAGGTGTTATTGGATCAAAAACAGAAACAAGAGTAAGAAAAAAAGGAACATTAAAGAATCCTCCAACCCTTTTCAGCAAAGAGGACTATAAGGTTCTTATAGTCTCTTTAGAAACCTCCTCTGGTTTGATAGAAAATCCTATTTTTGGGGTTATGAATGCGAATGATTGGGCTATCGCAATTCAAAGAACTACAGAAGGCGAATTGGTTTAAAATCAAATATAAATACCAAAGTGAGTTTATGAAGGAAAGTCTAAAATGTCCAAATTGCGGAGCTTCTCCTAAAACCCCGGTTCATAAATGGACAAAATATGTAATTTGTGATTATTGTCACACAACTATTCGACTTTATAATGATAAAAAAGAGGAAATTTCAAAGTTTAAAGAATTTGATTCATTTAAATTTAAGCGCTTTTTGGAGCTGAAAGGCATAAAGAATTATGATCCAATTTCTGGTATCATTGTCTTTAACCAAAAGAAAGTAACAGTTGATGGTGACGGCAACGTGAGTGGAGACATAAAGCTTAAAAGTAAAATTGAGAAATGGGTATCTGATTTTATGGAAAAATAGAATTTACAGGATATATCTGGGATATTATGACTTATGTGAGAAAGGGTAAGGAAGGAATAGTGATAGATGTAGAGGTCATGCCCAATTCATCTAGAAGCGAAATATACGGTTTTAATGAATGGAGGAAGCGCATTCAAATAAAGGTTAAAAGCGAAGCAAAGGATGGGAAGGCAAATAAGGAAGTAATTCAATTATTGTCACAGCTGTTTGAAGTCCCGATCAACAAAGTAACCATTGTTACAGGCGCAAAATCCCGCAATAAAACGATCAGCATTGAAGGGATAAGTGAATCTCAAGCAGCAGAAAGATTGAGAAATGTTATAGCTAATGAGATTTAGCGCAAGCAGAATCGATTTAGAGCGGATAAAATGAACCAGAAAGAGAGATTGGAAGAGATCGAGAAGATCTTAGAAGAGTTGATAGATCTGAATTCCCAGATACCGATTCTCGTTGAGGGTAGAAAAGATATAAAATCGCTTAAGGAATTGGGAGTAATGGGAGAGATTATCAAATTGAATACAGGTAACTCTCTATTCAATATGTGCGAGAAGCTTTCAGCTGCGCATGACAAGATGATAATTCTAACTGATTGGGATCGGAGGGGAGGACAACTCTGCAGGCTCCTCAAAGAAGGTTTTATGGCTAACAATGTAAAATGCAATGACAATATAAGAATGAAATTAGTATGGTTATGCAAAAAGGAGATAAAGGATGTGGAGGGTTTATCGACCTATATAAACAGGTTAAGACGAGAATTGATGGGTAAAGGGAGAATAGAAAAAAAAGAGAAGAGGTTGTAAAACTGCTTAAGCAGCTTAAAGTACTTTTTTCGATAAACATTTAATCTAAAAAGATCATTTGCGGTTCGTGTTGCTCAGTAAGGACAATAGAGGGATTGCGGGGTTTTTCGAAGATATTCCAGCGCTTATTGTTGTTGTTATTGCCATAGGAATGTTCACTGTGATCATGGTTCATGCATATGCTGGTTATGTTGCACAGCAAAACGCGTTAAGGATGTACGAGGATTGCAGAGAGTTTACACAATCTATTAGAACATATGATAGTTTGATATATCAATCACAGGAAGGAATGTTTGATGTTCAGAAGATGGAAACGCTAACTAATGAAACCCTTGAGTATGACTTCAATAGAACATCATTAGGATTCGATTATCAAATACTCATTAGGGATGTGAGTGATTATCCCAAGCCAATTGTGAAGTCCTTTGGGACATTTCATATACCACCAAATATCGGTAAAATCACTATAACTTCTTCAATTAATATTAGGGTTTCAAGTGACGAGATACATGCAGCACAATTGATCGTAACGATATGGAGCTGGAGGTAAATTATATGAGGAGACTTAAATTGGTGGGAAACAAGTGGGGTCAGTCAGCTCTGTTCGATGCGATTATGTTTCTTATCATTATGCTTTTAGCATCTATGATTATCTATACTTACATTGCGCACGCCTTTCGCAGTCAAGAGATAATAAGCCGTGAGGACATGATGGAATATGCTGAGGAAACAAGGCATGCGCTGATGCAGAGCACATTAAATCACACATGGTACTTTGATAAAGCAGGAAATAATATATCGAAACCACCAGGGAGCACCAATGTCCATTATCTGCTCCTCGAAGAACTTTCACTTTTAGACGATGGTGTCCCTGCAGATAATTTTGCTGAGGGTTACGAGAAGCACATCAATAAAACAGCGAGAATGCTGATAAGGTCTGGTTATCATTACGCAATCCATGCTACCTATACAAACAGTGAAACCAACGATACAAATTGGATTCTAATCTCCGATACTATTAATAACATATCTGAACTCCCAGATGAGCGCGCCTCTTTTTCATGGAATGCGTCCATGATGAAAGAAGAGCAATCTGGTAGCGCGACAATCGTATTTTACATTTGGAGGGATACAGATTAGATTACATGTAATCTACATGTATTAAAACAAGATATATTTCCTTGATTTTCTTATGTTTTGGTGATTGAATAGGCAATCTAGTTCAGAAGAGATTGAAATTTAATGAATGTGCAAGGATCCCATTTGCTCTTATCGCTGTATTGATTCTAGTATTCGCTGGAATAAGTGGAGTTTATCTCTCTAGAGTGAACAGGGAATATTATGAATCTCAAGTAGAAAATAAAGAAATGCAGATGATGGATACTATTACAGATAGCGTTAAAATTGAGGTCGAGACGCAGGCATACTATCATGGATCAAGTACGGTTTATACATGTACTCAAATATTAAAGGATGAATTATTAATCAATAAAAGCTTTGCTCAGTCCTTTGGACAATACATGGAAAACAACTGGGGAAATTCAAGAACCATTGCTAATTTTCAAATGGAAATCGATGATTACGACATAAATATATATCTTGACGAGAAGAATACACATGACGTTGTCCAGAGTAATAAAACAAAGACTCAGAGTTTGGGTAGTGGTATAACAGCGCAGACAAGCGATATAGATACTGCGGGTGAATGCAGGGAGACGTCGAAATTAGCATATTACTATGTTGCTGGTGCGATTAACTGCACAGTAACTGACTTAAATTCGGGTATGAGATTGCGAAAACCCATATTAATAGAAAGGACATTGAAATCGGCATATCCATTTCTAAAAAACAAAATGGAATCCTTTAAAGCGAATGCTCAGGGAAGTTCTACTGAGATAGGTAGAATGATCAAATATATTTTAACAACTGTCGCACAGTATAGAGTTCTGCAGGGATATGGAAATATCGAAGGCATGGGAAATATCAATGAAATTATCACCAAAAAAGATGTTGAAATGGCAGTAAATCTAGCATTGATCTTAGAGACTGCGAAATTATATCGTTCCATTGAC
Source organism: Methanobacteriota archaeon (assembly GCA_030606525.1). Taxonomy (GTDB): domain Archaea; phylum Thermoplasmatota; class Thermoplasmata; order JAUWGG01; family JAUWGG01; genus JAUWGG01. Next base: position 4,337 of record JAUWGG010000013.1, read on the forward strand.
CCTCAGACTGTAACTGAGTTCGATAATAGGAATTTTGAAGGATATGATGCAAGAGATCACAATGTTTCCCGAAAATTAGAAAATATGGTAACAGCATATATTACCAATGGAACCATCGACCCTGCAGATCTATTCAGTCTATATATCAGATTAGACTTTGATAGGATAAATCTGCGGTCGATCATCGCACAAACTGTGAATGCGCTCATCGATCAATTTTTCCTAAAATATCTTGATTATCTTGGACTGACTGGTTTCGCAGATGCATTTGTAGATATGGCTGGTGAAGTAACCGATGCTATTGATGACCTCATCAATTGGCTCTCAGGGAACTCTGATAAACTTGCGAAAATGGTGAGAGATTGGATCATTAATCCGAAAGGCGGAGGATTATCCGATCCAAATGATAGAATGATGATGAACAGCGTGAACACAGAAGTAAAATTAAATTGCCGCGACTACGAAGTTGTTTGGTGGGAAAGTGAACAAGTGAGCTGTGACACTGAAACCAGTCCAACATATGATTGGGTTCACTACTCTAGAAATGTTTCTTTCGGTGGTGGTAGTGATACTGCATTATTTCCGATGGTGCATGATATAGCATCTGACGCTTTTGACAATGTGTGGAGGGTATTCTTTGAGGAGAACATAGGAAATGAGAACTCTGCAAAGAAACACTACACCTCGTTCAGAGGTATTATCGAAGATTATGCTAAGAAAATCGCTAACGATATGAGTGCTTACATTGACAATCCTATATTAAAGATCAATCCAAGAGATAACAGATCTATTCTAGAAGAAGCAAAAGTTGCACTGCTTGAAAGAATTGATGAAGCGATTACCAATATTGGTGATCCTGCATACATAGATGCAGTTGCTGATAGATTAGCAGGCAATGAAATAGAGCTCATTGAGAATTTAAAAACCTTTATCTCGGACCATTTTGACGAAATGGACAATTCTTCAACTCATTTCTACGATAGCTCCTATGCAATGCTTACAGCTTCCATAACGATTGCAAATAAGGATCGGCATTATGATTGGAACGGTACCCCTCATTATGACCCTCGATACGGTACAGATCTCCATCATTACGTAAGGACACAGGTGATATACGATATACGGGGTCACGAAATAGCTGCTGAGTATGATGAGCAAAGATGGGACACGATTGATCACATCAATAGCGTTCTTGATATTCAAAAAAAGAATTTTAAAGGTGAAGCTATTCGAATAATAAATTCAGATATAGATACGAGCAGTTTATTGTACATAGTTAAGCGCTTCGTTAAGCGAACCCTCAATAATCTCATTGAAGCGCAGGAATTTGGTAATTTGAAGTTCTTGCAAGTTGTAAATAGATCAGTACCATTTGAGTTTTGGAATGGTCGCTATGAAGATGCTTTGAGAGCGCGAACGATTTCTTATGAGGATGTGATCGTGACTCAAAGTTCGAAGTATTTGTGTGCTGTAGAGTCGTATATAGACCTCGAGAACGTTAGCGCTGACAGTGTGAACGTAAATACCCTCATCACTCAAATCGTGAGGCCTGATGAATTTTATAGGGAGGGAGGTAGTGAGAAAAGAAATCTAGATGAAAATCCAAACATTCACTATACCGACATTAGTAATATAAGTTCAAGACCGTTCGAGACTGCATGGTTGATCAAGATCGCTGGTAAGGTAAAGATATCTGCAGAAACTAAAAATAAGGTCTTTCTAGTGAATGGCACACATCATTCAACAAAACATGATGATGTGATCTTCTTGAATATTTCATTCCCGATTTCGATCCATTCTGGTTGGGCTTTAAAAGAAGTCGATGGTACTGCTGATATTCACTATAATCCATCAAGCACACTTCTCAATGATATCATTGATTTTATTGAACAGATATGGAACTACATAGTCTCGGTAATTGGCAGTATTCTTGACGGGTTAATGAAAATCGTAAGTTTCTTTACGGATATCATTGGTACCCTTTTAAGCTATGCAACGGAGATCATAAAATTTATCTCAGATACTATTCAATCTCTGGTCGATCTGATTCAGAAATTTATACAATCTATTTTAGACACATCGATCGGTGCCCTAATTGAAACGATAATCGGTGTAATAAAATCGTTTACAAATCCAACATTTACATTCTCAGCTTATGGATTCACTTTTGTTGTCTCCGCGAATATGAAAAGGGTGAAAGGGAATGCTTGTGGTGACATACTTAAAGTTTCAACGAAAGGGAACTTATTTGGAAGCAATCTTGATTTTGATACAAGGTTCGTCAGATATTCAAAAGCTGCTGATGGAAGAAAGCATTATGATATAATCGTCGATGGGGCCATTGACATCTCAGGCTTCATACTAAACCTAGTTATAGATCCGATAATGGGTGTAAGAAATCATATCGTTGAAGCTCATGGGAAGAGCGTGAATGCAACCACAGGAAAGGGATGGGGGATCGATTTTTATGTGCCAGATGCAGATGAATACAAGGAGATGGGTATTGCATTAAGCGACATTCTCCACACTCCAATCATCATCCCAATCCCACCGCTCGGTGTAGAAGCGTCAATCGATCTTGGTGTGAAAGTGAAATACGGTGCACCAGAATCTACTGATATAGTTCTTATTAATGAGTTCGAATCAAATCCAGCAGGTGCTGATGCAGGCAATGAGTGGTTTGAGCTATATTATAATCCATATGCGATAGATACAACCGACTGGGCAATATCAACATTACACGGGCGCATCGTAAACAAGAAATTGAGCGAACTGAAGATCGTTAAAAAATCTGGATGGTATACCGTGTACAGCTTTAATGCGCAAACCATGGATAATGGTGCAAAACATAATCCACTTAATCAAGGAGACGGACTTGTTCTGAAGGACAGCAGTGGTAAAGTAATAGATAGAACGCCAATTTTAATTGACAGTAAAAATGATGGTCGGACATGGCAAAGATCCTATGATGGCAGTCCAAAATGGGAATTCAAACAGAAATCTCAGGGCACATCGAACGGTCAGTTTGCATTCGCTTTTACTTATAAAAATATTAGATCTATAGTGGGACAGATGTTAAAAGATAGTTTTAAAGAGATTTGGTACGAGCTATTGAGTAAGCAGCCATATGACTTGGATTTCATAGTGGAATTCATCCAAAAGGTCATTCAAAGGTTTATAGACAAAATGTTATCACTCATCATACAAATTTTTAAAGAAGTGGTATTTTACATCGATCTTGCATTTCAAGCGATTGGTAGCGGCGCTGTTGGCGTAGGAGTGAAGCTTGCATTTGTGATAGATGGGACATGTCTTGCAGAGTTATTGAGATGGTTGATCAATAACATCGCTGTGTATGTTTATAACATGGGAAATCCAAACCAGCCTTCAAGTTATGCCAGTTTGCCAAGAGCTGTTCCAGAACACATGTATGTGCGGTTCGAGGTTTATACATTTGGAGGTGCCCCATCAGTTATAAAAGAGAATTTACCAGCTGAAATAACCTGCCCCCTCTCAATAAAAATCGTTGCATCTATCTCGGTGAACATACCTGCAATCGTCATGTTAGTTGGCCTTGATTGGGGAGATTGGGCAATAGTCTTCGGAGTTTATTTGGAGGATGTTCCAAAAGATATTGCGTCTTATTTATTTGGTACAAGTAAAGATGGAGATTCATTGGTCGATGTATGGTTCATCAAAGCTAGGGTTTATGGGATAAGAGGGTTCACTGATTAGTACAGATATACAAATGTGTGATATTCCTGCAACCCGCTCACCGTAACCATTTTTCTTTCTATAATAAAATCTGTACCTGAAGAAAACTCTTGGGTGCGAGAATTAGCATCGTTTTCCTGCATCTCGTCGCTCTCATATACATCTTTATCGGGTTTCCATACATGGATCGGTTCTATGATTTTTCCCACAACTTTGGTGCTGTGCTGCGATGCGATGACAAGATTCTGTGTGATATTAATGGTGTATGGCTCTCCTCCAACGATAGTATTTAAATGCATTCCATGTATATTGTCCTTGAATGTTACCCTAACAGATACGCTCCCTTCTATTCCATTCATCTCATTTATTTTACCTGCAATTTGATCTGCAATATTCTGCAGTTCTAATGCTTGAGTATTCTTATTTTGCCAAGCAAGAAACCCTATGGTCGATGAGAGTATGATCAATGCCGCGATCATCATTGCCATCTTTGAAGAGAGCCAATCTAACATCATTCCACCATATTATTTCTAAACACACTGCTTCATTCTATTAGAGGGATTAATGGTATTTGAGATAATAGATTTTCCGATGAGATATCATTATTTACGCATAATTCCTTCTCCTTTTAAGGAGGGTTTTACTGTCCTCCTTTGCTGGTGTTTGATGTTATGATAAAAACCAAAATCACAATAATCAATCTTATCCTTTTCATTCTGTGTTTGGCTTGGGCCTTGACCATGATAATAGTGCCATTAACATTACCGCCAAACAGCGTTGATCTGGGGAGCGATGGAAAGGTGGGAATTTTGGATCATAAGGAGCAGATAAATGAAATGCAGAATCCTTTTGTTAGATTCATCTATTATACGGGCGATATAAACTGTCATCAAATAAATCACCGCTCTTATTTCATAAACGGTAATCAAATGCCATATTGTTCAAGGGATATGGGAGTCTTTTTTGGTTTAGCTATTGGTTTGGGCATAGCTTTATTCATAATGATCGAAATAAAGTGGTGGTGGATCGTTGCTGGTCTAGCACCAATCATAATCGATGGCACTCTTCAACTTTTCACAACTTATGAGAGCTCCAATCCAGTTAGATTGATAACAGGACTTTTGGCTGGTGCAGTTGCAGGTTTTGCTTTGGCTATTATCGTATACGAAGTTGCATTTTTAATTAAGAAACGAAAATAAAGAAAAGAATTTATGGATAAAAGAGTTTACGGGTTAGCAATGACCAAGAAATTCAAAAATCTACTTATTGAAAAGGAGAACGGAATCGGGATATTGACCATAAACAGACCTCATGTTCTGAATGCGCTGAACTCTCAAACAGTGCTAGAGATCGGTCAAGCTATGACAGATCTAGAAGAGGATGAAGAAGTGAAGGTGATAATAATCACTGGTAATGGAGAGAAGGCATTCATAGCTGGTGGGGATATAAGTGAAATGAGTGTTATGGATTCGATGGAAGGTAGAAAGTATGGACAACTTGGACAAGAAACATTATTTAAAATTGAGAACTGCGGCAAACCGGTAATAGCAGCTGTTAATGGTTATGCGCTCGGCGGCGGAACTGAACTAGCTATGGCATGCGATATTCGCATTACAGCCCCAAACGCTAAATTCGGACAACCTGAAGTTGGATTGGGGATAACACCAGGGTTCGCAGGAACACAGCGACTGCCCAGAATAGTTGGTAGAGGAAAAGGGAAAGAATTAATATTCAGCGGTGAGATGATCGATAGTGACCAAGCTGAAAAGATTGGCTTAGTAAATAAAGTTGTACCCTTGAAAGAATTAATGGAAGAAGCAAAGAAATTAGCAAAGAAGATCGCTGATAAGAACCAAAATGCAATTAAAAAGGCAAAAGAATTGATCAACCATGCCTTGGATGTTGATTTAGTAAGTGGATGTACCTTGGAATCCAATGCCTTTGGATTGTGTTTTTCCACGATGGAACAAAAAGATGCTATGAAAGCATTTCTAAAAAAGGGTAAAAAAGAAAAAAGGTGATAGAATGGACTTTAATTTCAATAAGGAACAGAAGATGATCCAGAAGATGGTAAGAGAGTTTGCGGAGAATGAGTTGAAACCTATAGCCAGCGAAATAGAACAGGAAGGGGAGTTTCCGTGGAAGATCATTAAAAAAATGGGGAAACTTGGATTGATGGGCATGGCCATACCAAAGAAATACGGAGGTGCGGGTGTAGATGCTATCAGTTATGCAATCGCTGTTGAAGAGATAGCTAGGGTTTGTGGCTCAACAGCCATCACCATGGCAGCTCACAACTCGTTAGGTACTGGGCAGATCTATGCAAAAGGGACTGAAGAACAAAGGAGAAAATACGTTGTACCTTTGGCGAAAGGAGAAAAATTGGGGGCATGGGCTTTGACAGAGGCCTCTGCTGGTTCAGATGCTGGGTCTGTTCAAACCACAGCGATTTTGGATAAAGACGAGTGGGTTATAAATGGCACAAAATTGTTCATAACAAACGGAAGGATAGCAGATATAGTGACTGTAATGGCATCAACCGATAGGACCAAAGGGACCAGGGGAATAAGCGCCTTCATAATTGAAAAGGGAACACATGGTTTTTCAACAGGTACGGATGAGGACAAATTAGGGCTGAGGGGTTCAGTGACATCAGAGTTGGTATTTGAGAACTGCCGCATCCCTAGAGATAACATCATTGGAAAAGAAGGTGAAGGTTTTGTAGATGCATTGATATTGCTCGATTCAGGAAGGATCAGCATAGGTGCAATGGCTGTCGGTCTAGCACAGGCTGCATTAGAAGAAAGCATAAAATACGCTAAGGAGCGAGAACAATTCGGCAGACCAATAGCAAAATTTCAAGCGATCCAATGGATGATAGCAGATATGGGAACTCAAATAGAGGCGGCACGATTATTGGTCTATAAAGCAGCTAATTTAAAAGATCTTAATAAAAAATTCACTAAGGAAGCTGCGATCGCAAAATTATACGCATCGGAAGTTGGAATGCGTGCAGCCACGAAAGCAATACAAATCCATGGTGGTTATGGATATACGAAAGATTACCCAGTTGAAAGATTTTTTAGAGACATAAAATTATGTGAGATCGGGGAAGGTACGAGTGAGATCCAAAGATTGGTTATTGCGAGAGAGGTGCTAAAATAAGAATATCGGTTCATCAATGCCACTTATAACTGTTTCTTAGTCCCAATCTGATTGAGATTTAAGTTTTTCTATCTCAGCTTTCAATCTATCAACTGCTTTTTTCCATGAGCTGCAAACGATGGTTTCATACTCGCATATATCGCAGTTATACCTGTTTTTGCCTTGGACAATGCAGCCTTCCATCTTTTCTTTGGAATCGTCTAAGGCAATACCAGCACCTAACAGATCTTCTTCTATGGAAGAGCGTTCAATCAACATATCTTCTAAGAAGTTCAATCTTTCCTCCATTTCTCCTTCCTTCAACTCATCGTATCTTCCGTCAACTGCATCCACCAGACTTCCATCAATCTCTACAGAGATTTTTCTTCCCATTACTTCATCCACTCTATCACCCCATCCCAATTTGTCGGACTTTCGTCTGACCATTATTGTTTTATGAATATATAAAGCTTTTGCATATTTTTGTGCAGGTCTCATTCAATGAATATTGCAGGTCTCCAGGGAACTGCAAATTTTGCCTTTGATTGAGGATCATAGATATCTGTATCATCGCAAGAATGAATGCTGAACTTGCAATTAAATTCTTTTTGCAGAAAATCAACAGCGTATTCCAGATGTTCTTTCTCATTGATTGGTATAAGATATCTTTCAATATCTTCCTTACTCATCTTCCTAGCATCTTTGATGAGCTGCTGCGCATACTTTGCTGCTTCCTTAGAATGATCCCTAATCAAATCCACTTCCATTCCCTTCTTCATCAATCTATGCATATCAAAACACTGTGATTTTGCCATTGCAATTGCCATATTAAATAATTTGTTCTTCCACTTTGCTGCGGTATATAAAATTATTTTTTTCGGAGTGATTTTGGTTACCTTTAGTATCTCCGAGATATCTTCCATCGCTGTCTTTAAAAACTCCTCTGAAAGTTCAGCGGCAATATCGATTTTACTTTCATCTGGTAACGGATAACTTGCATTCGATACTAGATCTTCTTTACCAACTTGCTCCCACAACTCTTCTGATAGGTGGGGTGTGAAAGGTGTCATTGCGCTTATCCATATATCTTGAACTTCTTCGATCGTTCTTATATTCTTACCATTCCGTTTAAGATACCACTTAACATCACTGAAGATACCGAAGAAGATGTGGTTACTTGCTGATCTTAGATCAAATTTCTC
>JAUWGG010000181.1 GCA_030606525.1 Methanobacteriota archaeon
GACTTTCGACGGTGCTGGCGGCGGTACAGGAATGAGCCCAGTGCCGATGATGCAGGAGTGCAGTACGCCAACAGTCTATTTGGAAGCGCAGGTGTTAAAATGCGCTCAAATCCTTAAGAAGAAAGGCAAGTATGTACCCGACTTAGTAATGGCTGGTGGTTTTGTTAATGAAACACAGATGTACAAGTCCATAGCAATGGGTAATTTTGGCGATGATCCTATGGTAAGGGCTATTGCAATGGCTCGTGCACCGCTTACAGCAGCGATGAAATCATCCTACTTTGCAGAACTAGCAGAGAAGCAGAAACTACCAAAGAAATTTGCTGATGAGTATACGACAAAACCAGAGAAATTCTTCATTGCCGCACCTGATCTTCAAAAGAAATATCCAAATGCCAAATTGGGCAAAGATATACCATGGTCTGCAGTTGGCGTATATACGTACTTTGCGGAAAGATTAGCTATTGGACTAAAACAACTAATGGCTGGAAGCCGCAAGTTCAAACTCGATTTATTGGACAGGAGTGATATCGTATCTTTAACTCCACGAGCAAGCAAGATCACTGGTATACCGCTGGCTGATGAGGTTGAAACTAAAGCCATGGAAGAGATGTTGGAGTTCTAATAAAAAAAGGAGGGAAAGCATGAAAAAAAGTTATATTAAGCTGTACGGTCCGCCAATGGACAAAGCTCTAAATGAATTGGAAAAGCTTGCAAAAGACCTGCCAAAAATCTCCCACGGGGAACTGACACATGGAATAATCAAAGAAGGCGAGATCATTGTTGGTGATTACGATTTTGCTTTCGTGTGGGGAGAAGAACCAACTGAAAGAACACTTCGCCTGCTGGTATTCAATATAGATGAGGCCTTATCTAAAGTGGGCTGCAGATACACGATGATCACCAAGTAAAACAAGCAAGAAGTACAAACTGAGAGGACTGAAACTGTAATTAATTCAAGTCCTCAATCCATTATTTTTCTATTTTCTTCAATCCATTCATAAGAGGTCTTAGTACCTTGGGTATAGTTATCGAACCGTCCTTGTTCTGATGAGATTCCATTATTGCAAGCATCGTTCTGCTTGTAGCTATGGCTGTGTTGTTGAGGGTGTGCACGTAACCCCTGTTCTCCCCATCCTGATATCTTGTATTCAAACGTCGGGCTTGATATTCAGTGCAGTTCGAGTTCGAACCTGCTTCCCGGTAGGCACCATCAGCCATCCACACTTCGATATCATACTTCTTTGCAGCTATTGAGCCGATATCGCCTGTGCACACGTTCACAACCCTATATGGTATCTCAAAAGCTTGATAAATATCCTCAGCATTTTTCTGCAGTTCTTCATGATATTTCCAAGAATCATCTGGATGACAGAAAATGAACTGCTCTATTTTGTTAAACTGGTGCATTCTGAATAATCCCTTAGTGTATTTGCCATGAGCTCCTATCTCCCTTCTGAAACAAGAGCTTATCCCAATGAATTTTAAGGGCAGATCCTTTCTATCGATTATCTCATCCATATACATGGCTGCTATTGGATGCTCGGATGTAGCTATCAAGTACAGATCATCATCCTCGATCTTATACATCACGTTCTCAAAATCTGCTAGTTCGGTAACGCCTTCGTAAGGTCTTCTCCGCAGCATTAAAGGGGGTTCGACAGGAATGTATCTTCTCTTTGCTAAAAAATCAATTGTGAATTTCATGAGCGCAAAATCCAGTAAAGCCAATTCACCCTTCAAATAATAGAAACCAGCTCCAGCGACCTTCGCTCCTCTCTCCTGGTCGATCAGACCTAACTCTATGCCTAACTCCAAATGCCCCTTCGGCTCAAAATCAAACTTTGGTATTTCCCCCCATCTTCTGATCTCTACATTGTCATTTTCATCTTTACCGATGGGCACCGATTCATGAAGGATATTTGGTATCTGCATCAATATCCTATCTCTATTTTTTTTATATTCTTGGCGCTTCTTATCATTCTCATTGATCTCTGAGACAAGGGAGCGCATCTCCTCGATCTTTTTCTTTTTTTCCGCTTCATCTTTCATCCTTGGTATCTGAGCGGAAACTACATTCCTTTTGTGCTTGAGCTCATCTCCTTTTTGAAGAGCTTCACGCCAAAGAACATCGTATCTACTGCATTCATCCACTATCTCGGTAGATTCGCCTCTCTTTCTCTGCGATTCTTTAATGACCTCTGGTTTTTCCCTTATCAGTTTTATATCTAACATCGGATCACCGAATATGATTTTGTGCTTATAAACTTCACGATATAAAGGATTTATGGGACGAAATTCTTTAACAGATGTGAGCGGGAAATCCCACACTCTTTAGAGGTGGGATGAAAGCGAACAGTACTTTCACCCATCTCTAGCTGATACTTTTATATATTTCTTTTTCCATATTACCACTCAGTGATGGATAGGGCAGGGACTGTCCGAATCCGCAATTGGAAACGCCTGTGTAGACCTGTGAGCTTTGCTCGTAACCGATAAGGTCTCGGGAGGGTCGAGAGCCAATCTGACGGATGGCTCGATGAAGCAGGAAGC
>JAUWGG010000247.1 GCA_030606525.1 Methanobacteriota archaeon
GGCCCGTATTTTCAAATCCCCCCATAGCATCTAACGGCTTCGGGATGAGCGGCCCGGTAAGTCCTGCAATCGGAATGAGAAATCGCCGCGCACCGGGTCCGCTCCATCCCGTTGTTAGGCCGCTCTATATTAGTTGAATTAAAAATGTTCAAACTTCTTGATGAAATCAATATCAACAATTTCAGTATCACCCAGGATTGCCTGTGTATTCTTTATTTGATTAAGAACATTTGCTAGATCACGTTCCATGACAGCGACTTCACAGTAGGGGATTGGGAGAAGATGGAATAGATCTCCAAAATCTGAGAGTTTGTTAGGGTCTCTTTGCCCCAGGTAATACTTATAGAAGAGTACATAAGCAAATAACCTTATTGACTGGAATACATCAACATTCAGTAGCGAAATATCTTGCTGAATTCTTAAAAGAAAACACCGATGATCATATGAAAGCCATTGAAATACTTGGGCCATCGCGAATTCATTCGCCTGGCTTCTTTCATACTTGCCTGAGTTTGCAGGAGGGAAGTTGGATTTAAGTTTCTTGTGCTGACTCTTCATTTGCCTGGCATGATTCAATTGATCCTCACGGGCATCAGAAAGGGCTTTTGAATTAAAGAAGTTAAGAAGGTTAGCAAATCCATTATCCTCCAATAAAATTGCATTCAGGGGATACATCAGAAGTGAAGCAGTCCTCGACTCCGGGTGAGCGTCTACTTCCTCAGCAATGATCTCATCCCAATTCTTTATTATGCCGGTTGGGACACTGATAAGAAACCTGGCTAGATCTGTCAAGAGACTCTTCGCGTCAGATAATTCAGAAACTTGACCTCCTCCAACCCCCAGCGTAAGCCCCGATTCTCGCAGATACTCAAAGATGTTTGACCATAAATGCTCATTCTTCACGAAATGACTGATGATATTCGTATCCAGATAGATAAAGCGAGAGAATGTGTATTCAGTCATAATTTTCCTAAATGTGATAGAAGAGCGTCCTAAGCAGCCTCCAGAGAGACGCTAAGCCGCCAATGGTGTCAATCAAGTCTTTACGGCGAACCAATTTCCGAGCATTCGGGCATTGCCTTTACCACACGGACAGAAAAACACCATTTGAGTTCTATAGAAATCGATAGCCTCTTCTCTAAAATCCTCTGGCTCTTCCTCAACAAAAGCGATCAAGATCGCATATTCACAATCGTGTGGCGAGTCGACTCGAACAACGTCTACATCATCTCTCTCTGCGAATTGCTTGAAATCTGAAGTGATATTGCCTTCCCATGTAACCTTACCAACCAACTTCTCAATAGGCTGGATCGTTGGTTTCCACTCAATAAGACCGATATCAGGGTCAAAAAGTGGAAAGAGATCATTTGAAATAGGAATGGTTGATGTATTACTGCAAAGGATCCAAACACCCATTCCATAGTGTTTTTCTCGACCAGCTAGAACTTGGGATGCTACAGCAGGTGCCTCCCTCTGCCAATCACTAACAGTCCAGATAGGACCAACTTGGCGTATTAGTAGAGCCGTTCTCTCACCATAAGCCGATAATAG
>JAUWGG010000046.1 GCA_030606525.1 Methanobacteriota archaeon
AGGATCGTTTACAGATCGCCAAGGAAAACATCTCCACAAGATACAAAGAATGCTTGTAAGAAGTTTTTGGAGGAGAAAGCAGCGCTAATTCTTTTTTGCGGCGGTGACGGTACAGCAAAAGATATATGTGAAACCGTTGGCCAAAAAATACCGATTATCGGCATTCCAGCAGGTGTGAAGATGCATTCTGCTGTTTTCGCAGTCAATCCAAAAAAGGCTGCCTATGTAATTATCGAGTTTTTGCAAGGTCATTTATCTATCAGGGAAGCGGAGGTGATGGACATCGATGAAGAGAGATACAGAAAGGGAATATGGAACATCAAATTATTTGGTTATGCCCGTACTCCCTATGAACCCGCCCTAATCTCAGGTAGGAAATTTTTGTATGAAAGGGAGGAGGAAAATATTTCGAAGGAGAATATTGCGCGATATTTCGTTGAGCTGATGGAAAAAAATGTGGTCTACATCCTTGGTGCTGGTACGACAGTAAAAGAAATTGGAAAATTGCTCAATATTGAAAAAACACTTCTTGGTGTTGATGTCATTAAAAATAAAAAGATATTGGTCAAAGATGCCAATGAGAGAATGCTATTATCCATTCTAGAAAAGGAAGAAAAAGCGAAGATCGTTATCAGTCCAATTGGTGCTCAAGGATTCATCTTTGGAAGAGGGAATCAGCAGATAAGCGCTGAAGTATTAAAAAAAATTGGCACTCGGAATATTTCAATCCTTGCGACGCCGTATAAATTAAATCAAACTCCAATTTTAAGGGTTGATACTGGTGATGAGGCGCTAGATATGGAATTGAGAGGTTTTAAGAGAATTATCAGTGGCTATCACAGAATGACTGTGAAGAAAGTGGAATGAAAGGACAGTAGATGCATTGTAAGGTTTTTAGGTCAAGATTATAACAATGGAGTAAAATATATAAGAATATAAGTAATTAGAATTTTTGGAAATCTTTCGGGATAGGTTATGAGACAACATAGAGCTATGGGAATTGCAGGTTTACTTGTAATCGGAGGACTTTTAGGAATTGTAGCTATCATGAGCGATGATGCTGGTGCTGGTACTTTCATAAGTGGGCATATAATCACAGATACGATATGGACAATAGAGAATAGCCCATATTGTATTAAAGGGGATGTTGTTGTTGACGAAGGAGCAACACTGACCATAGATCCTGGCGTGGAAGTGAGATTTGATGGTTACTATAGTTTGTATGTCGAAGGGGATATAGAAGCACTTGGCACTCCCGATAAAAGAATTATAATATCCTCAAATAAGACCTCCCCTAAAGTTGGAGATTGGAATAAGATACAATTGAATTCTACCGGTCAAAGCAGATTCGAGTACTGCAATATAAGTTACGGAGCATATGGTGTTTGTCTTCTGGGGTCTTCAAATAATACTATTTCAAACTCTACTATCGAGAGTTTTACGGAATGTGGTATATTTGTTGAATCCTCCTCAAACAACTCTGTCCATAACAACACAATTGGTTTCTCTGGAAGTTTTTCTGTTTCAGGTCCTTTGTGTATATCTATAATTTCCTCAAAGAACAATTCTATTTGTAATAATACTATTGACTTTTGGGGAGGTGGGATCGGGATTTCTTTAGAGTCTAGTTCAAATAACATTTTTCATGACAATAATATCACAAACACTCCTGCGCTAGAATTTGGAAAGAAGTACCAAGGACTGTGTCTCAGTATTAACGGCAAAGAAAAGTTGCATTTCAACAACACAATTTCCACCTCAAATACTGTCAACGGAAAACAAGTGTACTATTTATATGATATTCGAGACACTGTGCTAGAGGGGTTAGAAGCAGGACAAATAATGATTGCTTGGAGTGAGAATGTTACTGTAAGGCAGAGCGAGATACGTTCAGGAGATTATTTAAAGTTGAATCATGTCAACAACTCAACCATCGCAAATTGTACAATACAGTTTAGCTATGAGGGAATTGCCCTTCACCATTCGATGAACAATACGATCATTGGGAACACCTTCAATCGAAATTTCTTTCCAGAGATATGTGTGTATCAATCCCACAACAACATGGTCATCAAGAACGATGTTTTAGATATAAGTGATGTCCGCGACGGTATAATTGTGTGGGAGAGTAATAATAGTATAATTTCTGAAAACTTGATATCAGGTCACGACTATGGAATGATGATGTACTCATCCAATAATAATGAAGTTAAGAAAAACACAATAACCAGAAACAGATATGGTATTAAAATGTTTAATTCATCCTATAATAATATCTCAAGATGTAATATATCAAAAAACACTGAAAATGGCATATATCTCAGCAGTTGTTCGGTGAACACAATTACTAACTGTACTCTGTCATACAACCAAAATGGTGTTTTTCTACATACATCTCAAGCGAATATCATATCAGATTGTAATATATCGAACAGCGATGTTGGCATCAAGATTCGAAGCTCATCAGAGAATTTTATCAACAACTGCAGCCTTTTCTATAACCTCCATGGTATCTCCTTCCTTGAATCTGCAAACACCACTGTCGTCAACTGCAGTATCTTGTTAAACAGCTACTATGGTATGCTTCTCACAGACTTTTCCAATGACAACAATTTATATCACAACAACTTCATAGCCAACACACATCATGCTGAAGATAGATGTATAAACGATTGGGACGATGGATCGATTGGAAACTATTGGGATGACTATATTGGTGTAGATGCAAATGGTGACGGCATAGGTGATACTCCCTACTATTTACCTGGCGGGATCAACCAAGACCGCTATCCTCTAGTTTCTCCTTGGGGGTTTCCACCTCCGTTGGTGATTTTCGTAACCCCAGAGAATGGCACTATGAATATTTCCATCTCACCCCAAATTATAGTGAAGTTCGATAAGGAAATGAATGAAACTTCATCTCAACAAGCGTTCACACTGGAAACAGGTGGTATTTGTGTACCTGGTAATTTCACTTGGAACGATGGCAATGATACAATGACCTTCTTCCCATCAATTGATTTGTTTGGAGAGACGGAATATTGTGTCAATATAACAACCCTAGCAACTGACTTAGAAGGAAATTCTCTTTTGGCACCGTGGACCTCATCGTTCGTAACCAAAGAAACAACACCTCCAATAGTCTTATCCGTAATGCCAACTAATGGGCAAGTCAACATTTCAATCGATACACCTCTAAGGATCACATTTTCAGAGAAGATGAATAAGACCTCCGTAGAAAATGCGATAATGATCTCTGGAGGATTGAGTGCAGTTTCTTTTGATTGGGTTGATGATGGTAGAACAGTGTCCTTCGTACCTTCCTCCAACTTAGAGTACAATACAGAATGCGTCATCACCATTAATGGAAGTATTGCAGCAGATTTAGCCGGAAATCCCTTAGATGGAAACAAAGATGGAACGGGAGGAGATGAATATAACTGGACTTTTTTCACCAAAACAACACCTGTGCTCCCGTTTGACTTCGTCAAGTGGGGGATAGCCATCCTACTCACCATCGTGATTATCAGTATTTTTCTCGTAATTCTATTGAGGGGGAGAAAGAAGGAGGCTGCTTTCGACTCAGATAAGAGTGAAAAATCGCAAACATAATCTATGAAAAAGTAAGCTTTTCTACATCCCTAATACTTTCCTGTACCCTTCCATATCCATGAACCCGTGTCCGCTGATGTTAAATGCTATTATCTTTTCTTCATTGTTTCTCTTGCACTCAACAGCCTCATCTATCGCACAGGCTATGCTGTATGCTGACTCTGGAGCTGGTAAAAATCCCTCTGTTTGGAGAAACAATCTAGCTCGCTCGAAAACATATTTTTCATCAGACGGATAAGCGATGGTATCTATGTATCCTTTATTTCTAAGCAGGCTAAGGATAGGAGCGCATCCGTGATATCTCAAACCATCACCCCATATCGGATCCATTCTTGTTTTATGTCCTATAGTATACATCTTCAGTAATGGGGTATGCTCAGCATAATCTGCAAAATCGTATTCGTATTTTCCCTGCAGATTAGGTGCAGCTGTGCTTTGTGCAGCTATGAACTTGATGTCTTTGCCCTTAATAGCATCTCTAAGGAAAGGTATGGTAAAACCACCGAAATTACTGCCGCCGCCCAAGCACGATATTACGATATCTGGATATGCATCTATTTTCTCAAACTGTTTTTGTGTTTCCAATCCGATGATCGTTTGATGGGTGAGCACATGGTTAAGAACTGATCCCAAACAATATACTGCCTTTTCATCATTCTCCGCATCTTCTAATCCTTCAGATACAGCGATCCCCAATGAACCTGGATGTTTTGGATCTTCCTTTAATAGCTCCCTTCCAGCTGAAGTTTTACTACTTGGTGATGCGTGAACTTCTGCTCCATAGAAATGCATAAGGTTCCTTCGATCTTCTTTCCAATCATGAACTGCACGCACCCAAAATACCTTACATTTTAAACCTGCAATGCTGGCTGCATAAGCGAGGGCTGTACCCCATTGTCCCGCTCCAGTTTCGGTTGTCAATCTTTCATATCCTTCCTTTTTGGCATAATATGCTTGAGCTAAAGCGGTATTTACCTTATGACTTCCCGTGGGGCTGTAAAACTCCGATTTGTAATACAATTTAGCTGGCGTATTTAACTTCTCCTCAAGTTTTGTAGCTCTGAAAAGGGGTCTGGGTCTGCCTGCCTTGGCATATAACTCCTGCACCTCTTCCGGAATGTCGATCCACCGTTGGTCAGACGCATCTTGTTTCAAACATTCATTGATCATAAGTTTTGGCAGCATTTCCAATCTTGATTCGCCTTCATCTGGATCCTTTGGCGGTGGTAATGGTTCTGGCAAGTCAGGCAGTATATTATACCATTTTGTTACTATATCATCTTCCGACAGGTTTATTTGATTTTTCGTGCGCATATTGTATTCCTCCAATTTTTTATGTATTCTCCATCCTTATCAATGCAGCCCTATTAACTTTTTTCTTTTTGTTCGAGTTTGTATTCATTCATCGCTGCTTTGTATCCTAAATCGAATGCTTTTAGATCTACCTCTGCAAATTCCTTTGGGACACTTCGCTTGATTATATGTTTCATGTCCTCCTTTTCAATTGGGAGAATGTCACTTGCTGTTAATGCTCCAATCATGACGATATTCGCTGCTATGCTTGTTCCCGCTCGATTTGCCAATTCATAAGCATCGATCGCCCATAATTTTTTTGTAAACTGTTTCATATTGGAAATGAGTGAGTTTATCGGTGGATATTTTTCACCTCCAATGGATACAGTAAAGGGGATGATAGGTGTTATATCTGTGATGATATGCGTGTTCTCGGAAGCTTTACCTATCGTTCTTAGAGTCTCAACGCGCTCAAGACCCAAGAACATGTCTGCTTTCCAATTGCTGATCAAAGGAGTATGAACATCTCCGCCCCTAATCATGCAAACGACCGTGCCGCCCCGCTGCGCCATGCCGTGCACTTCGCTCATAATGACATTCATTTTGTTGGCGAGAGCGTAAGCTATGATCTTCGATGCAAATAGGACTCCTTGACCGCCCACTCCCGCTACAATGATGTTTATCTTATTCATGAACTGCCTCTATCGCCTTGAAAGGACATATCTGAGTGCACACCCCGCACCCGAAACACAATGTCTTATTGATATGTACTCCATCTTCAACAAAAAATGCTGGACATCCGAATTTATCCACACATATCATGCATTTGTTACACTTCTCCTGATTTACATGATACTTTGCTCTTTGTTTTTCAACTTTAGCAATCAGTGCACATTCCCTTCTCGCGATGACCACGGCCACCTTATCATATTCCAGCGCTTCTTTCAATACATCTTTCGTTTTCTTAACATCATAAGGATCAACTATTTTTAAATAGTCAACACCGCACCCTTCCACCAGTTTTTCGATGGATATGGCTGGTGCAGTTTCACCCATTCCGTCAATCTTAAAGCCTGGATGAGGCTGATTACCGGTCATTGCTGTTGTCCTGTTGTCCAATATCACCAGAACAAATCTGTGTTTATTGTGAACAGCGTTCAACAGCGCAGGGATACCTGCATGATAAAAAGTAGAATCGCCAATAAACGCAATTATAGGCTGCTCAGTTGCCTTTGAGAATCCGCCTGCAGTTCCGATGCCAGCGCCCATGCATATCAGAAGATCGGCAGTTCTTGAGGGAGGCTGGATACCCAATGCATAACAGCCAATATCGTTTGGATATATCGCCTTTCCCTTCGATGCAGCGTTTGCAGCGTAATATGTGGCTCGATGCGGACATCCTGGGCATAGGGTCGGAGGGCGAGAGGGGAGCGTTTCCAACGCTTTCTTCACCTTCTTTTTATTTCTCTCTAAAAATGGCATGCCGAGAATATCGCTTATCCCTTTAAGCACTATATTGGGTGTGTACTCATAGACCCTGGGGAAATGTCCAGTTGATTTTCCATAAATGGGTATCCGCGCATTAATATCTTTTGCCAAACTCTTGATCTGAACCTCCAAATAGGGTTCAAGCTCTTCTATGATTATGATCATATCTACTGATCCGATGAATTTTTGGCATAATTTGTGTGGCAGTGGATGAATGATCCCCAACTTCAAAATGCTCGCATTTATGTTAAGCTCCTCCAGGGCTTCCACCGCATAATTGAATGGTATGCCAGAGGTTACAATTCCTAATTTACCGCCATTTCCGATCTTTATTATTTTATTTAGTGAAGAGTGCTCAGCAATTTCTTCCATTTTATTCATTTTCTCGAGCAGGACCTTGTGCCTTTCTCTTGCTACTTGAGGCACACAAACGAGATTGAAAGGATCCTTGACAAATTTACCTTTTTTTCTCTCTTTCTTCTCACCCAATATCACCACTCCTCTGGCGTGGCTTAACCGGGTTGTTGTGCGCAGTAGAACAGGTAATTCCAATTCTTCAGATAGGTCAAAAGCGTATTTTGTCATTTCCTTTGCTTCGTCAGGTGATGAGGGCTCAAGCATAGGTACATTCGCAAGCAATGCATAGTATCGATTATCCTGCTCATTTTGACTTGAGTGGCATGAAGGGTCATCAGCTGTAATCACCACATGCCCTCCCTTCACACCAATATAACACAAGGTGATGAAAGCATCGGCGGCGACATTCAGACCGACATGTTTCATGCTCGTGATCGCTCTCAAGCCAGATACAGATGCGCCAATTCCTGTTTCCAGGGCAACCTTCTCATTAACAGAATATTCAAAATACATATCTGCTTTCTTCGCGATCTTAAAAAATGTATCACCTATCTCTGATGCCGGTGTTCCAGGATAAGTGGATGCAATATCCACTCCAGCTTCAACAGCGCCCCTCACTATCGC
>JAUWGG010000006.1 GCA_030606525.1 Methanobacteriota archaeon
ATCTGGTACGTGATGAAATAAAAATGTACATTCGTGATAAACTTTATAAAAATCCCAAATTGAAAGAAGAGATCAAGAAGGCTGTGGGTGAACTGATAGAAGCGAAGATAAAAGAGGCGTATGCGCTTGCTAAGATAGGAAAGTGCGGCGCTAAGTTAGGCCTGGATCTAGTTCCTGAACATTTGCGAAAAGAAATGATGAAAGAGCTCGTAGGTCTATTCGAAGAAGAAATAGGAGCAATAATGGAGAAAACGGTTTAAAGATAAAAAGGGAAATTACCAAAGCTATTACTACCCTGATTTTCCTAATTACATTTTTTCTGGCCTTCATATTTCTACCCCCATTCATCTGAGAATATCTTCATTGGTGAGATTATTGTATCCCCATTATTATCTAACTTCGCATAATAATAATCCCATCTTACAAAAGTGTGATCCTCCCATACTTCTATCAGTTTTCCCACTATAATGTCGTTATTGCGATCTGCTATCATCCTTGTACGTCCCCGCTTAGCTAATACTCCAGGCAGTTGTTTTGGATTTATCAAAACACTACCATTAATATCCAACTTTGTATAGTAGCCAGTATAATCACTTGGCTCAAAGATACTCCAGTTCCAAACATATTCGTAAGACAATACATGCATATCCTCCGAGTGATCAATTGCTATAATTGACCATGTCTTGGTCGCTGTGATGTTCGTTGGGATTGTTTTGTTAGCAATGAGATTGCCCTGGGCATCTCTCTTTTTAAAGTAGATTGAAGATTGATTATTATAATGACTTCCATCGGAAGTTGAATCCACACCGATATAGACGCCATAAATATTGTCCTTGGAATCCATTGCAAAGTTGTCGTATCTACCCCCGATATACCAACCACTCTGTAACACAGTTCCGTTAGTGTCTATCTTTACAAAGCCGTATTTATGAGCTACAATCAGGTTTTCATTACTATCCATTCTTGCATAAATCTCATACGTCCCATAAACCTTTTCGATTCTCTTATTATCAATTAGAACTCTACCATTATTATCCAGTTTCGTGTAGAACATACCATAATCCGTAGCATGAGATGTATTGTTCAACTTCGCCACTCCGTACCATACTATGCGGATGTGATCGTTAGAGTCTACAACAAGATCAGAGTCAGAGGAAAGAGGAAGTTCTTTCGTTAGGAGGATAGTGCCGTTAGTGTCCAGTTTGTAATAAGACATAGTTGGTCGACCCCTCTTATAAAGAATGTGTATGCAATCTTTAGAGTCTGTTGCAATTGAGGGATGGGACGTGAGTAGGGTGTAGTGAGAAGAAGATATCTCTTTGTTAATGAGAATGTCACCATTTGGACCTACCTTTACGTACTGACCTCGGTGGATGGCAATATGTACATTATTCTCTGAATCTACAGCTATCGCAAATCCACCGATAGGCAAAGTAGGAATAGAATCAGTCGTGTTTTTCCTTTCTACCTCCCACCAAACTACTACACTTGCACAAACAATAATTGTTATCACAATAGATGTGATAAGTAACTTTTTCTTCCTTGCCAAATCTCCTTCACTCATACCAATCTTCACAAACTGCATTGCTTTTACGATAATAAATACCTTTTTGCTGCGCTAACTATATGACAAAAAGAAAAAGAAATTAAAAAAATAAATTTCAAGTTCTAACCAAACAATGCTCCTAGTCCTGCTGCTGCTTCCTCTTCACTTACCTCTTCTTTTTTCTCTTTCTTTTCTTCTTTCTTTTCTTCTTTCTTTGGTTCTTCTGCTGCTGGCGCTGCTGCGGCTGGTGCTACTGCTGCCGTTTTTATTGCTTCTTCAATATCTACACCCTCGAGTGTGGCTGTTAGCGCCTTCACTCGACTTGTATCTGGTTTGATTCCGACTGCTTTTAGTACCTTCGTTATGTTGTCCTCTGTTATCTCTTTGCCAGCACTGTGCAGGATCATCGCGCTGTATACATATTCCATTTTCTAACCTCCTTTCTGTTGATTTTTATCTTTATTTTCATCTGTTTTCTCTTTTTCTGGTTGTGCTTTCTCAACTTCTTCTTTCTTTTCCTTCTTTATTTCTACTGGTTTCTCTTCCTTTTCCTTTTCTACTTCCTTTTCCTTCTTTATTTCATCTGTTTTCTCTTTTTCTGGTTGTTCTTTCTCAACTTCTTCTTCCTTTTCCTTCTTTATTTCTACTGGTTTCTCTTCCTTCTTTAATTCTTTTGTCGGTAAAGATAAGAGAGTTCTTAAATCATCGTCTAGTGCATCTTGTGTTTTCAAGGCAAGGGAGAGCATTTGAACATTCGCTTTTTGCAGTAGAACATCTATTGATTCTTTTGTGAAAATCTTTGCGTTTACTGCAAGATTTAAAGCATCGCTGTGCGCTTTCAATAACAATGGTTTGATCGTGATTTTTGTCGTATAACCAGCATAGATCGCTAAATTCATTGCTTGCACGGCAGCGAGTCTTACATTATTGATGTAAATCGTCTCATCAATTTGAAGTACCGCCTTCGGAAAGAACGTTCCATCCTCAAACACACCTCTTAGATCTAAACCAACCGTAAGAGGGTAGATCTCTAAACGGGTGAGCACTTTCGCCACAACCGCTGGTATCTTCTCACCCTGCTTTACCATCACCTTATCTTTGGAAATTACAACCGCACCACCCTCGATCTTTGCAGGTATACCTGCTTTTTGCAGCTCACCCACTATTGGTCCAGGTTTAAATGAGGTTTGGCCAGCTTTCACTTCTATATCTTCAGTGGCAATTTCACCCCCTTTCGCTGGTGCTTCTGTTTTAGTTGACTCCAATTCTTTAAACAATTTAAAAGGATTAAGCTGGGTGGCAATCAAAGCAGTCGGACCATCAATGATCTCGATTAGTCTATCGATACCTTCTTTTTGTTTTGCAGCTTCCTTAAGTGCCAGATCGAAAAGCGTATTTTTGGAAACGACCATAGAAGTCTTATTGATTAGATTTCTGCGCATTTTTTGGATTTGTCTTGCTGGTATGCCCTCAATGTTTGCAATACCTATGACTGGTGAACTCACGATCATATCTACGAGCCGCTTTACTCGTTCAATCTTCCATGTAGCTACGTGTGCCATTGACATACCTCACATTAATCTTACAGCTGGACCCATGGTCGTCTTTATGTACACTGATGCTATGTTCATTTTGCCCCGGTCTAGCTTGCCTATTATTCTATCGATGACGGCATCAACATTATCTGCAATATCCTCGACGCTCATCTCCTTTGTTCCTACGATTGCATGAAAAGTCCTTTTATCTTTACTCCTAATCTTGATAGCATTCCTTAAACCTTTAATCATGGATGATGGATCGGCACCTGGAGGTACTGGTTTTGGCATCTTCCCCCTTGGACCCAATACGATACCCAATCTTTTACCGATGATGGGCATTAAAGGCGCTTCTGCAATGAAGAAGGTGTATTTCTCAGCTATCTCCTTACTCTTCTCTTTATCAGTGGCTAGCTCTTCTATTTCTTCAGGCATGATAACTAGATCTGCTACCTTTTTTGCTTTGACTGCCAGCTCCCCACTGCCAAAAACAACAACCTTTATCTCCTTACCTCGACCTTTTGGCAAAATGATCTCTTCCTCAATCCTATTCTTTGGTATGGAGAGGTCAATATCCTTCAAATTGACTGCTAACTCTATACTTTCTTTAAAATTCCTTTGTTTTGCTCTCTCAACAGCTTCTTTAACCCCTTCTATGGTTTTTTCCTTTGCCAAGTATGTTCCCCCTGTAGTAATGACGAAGTACACTTCTTCTACATTGGAGCAGGTGGATGCCTTCAATCATTTATAAGTCTTTCCCCAAAATTATGGTTTAATCTGTTAATTCTTTATCGTACTTCCCCTCTTTTATTTCCTTTTGAACTTCCTTCGGATCCTTATCATCAACTTTAATACCCATTGATGTGCATGTTCCCAATATCTCCAGCAACCTATGTTTTTCACCAATGGCCAATAATGTATCTTCTTTCGTAGAAGCGATGTTCTTCAATTGCTGCATTGTTAGATTGCCCACTTTAGTTGTCAATGTACTGCCTGAGCCTTTTTCTATACCAAGCTCCTTAAGAATAAGTGCAGATGTTGGAGGTGTTCCTACAACGACCTCGAATTTATTTGTCTTTGTATCTATCGTTAGTTTGACAGGCACCTTCATTCCCTTGAAATTTTTGGTCTTTTCATTTATCACTTTCACTATTTCCATGATGTTCACACCAAGTGGTCCTAGGACCGGGCCCAAAGGTGGACCTGGTGTAGCATTTCCACCATCAACCAACACTTCTATTTTTTCTACCATGTCTATTTCTCCCTTTCTAATACTCTAACACTGTCCCCTCTAACCGTTACAGGAATTGGTACTACTGTCTCAAACAGTTCAACTGTAATTTCTTCCTTACTCTCATCGATCTGTCGAACTCTAGCTTTTTCACCTTTAAAGGGACCTGCGATCAACTCTACGATATCTCCCTCAGAGATACTCGATACTAATGGTTTTGGAGTGAGGAAATGGCTGATCTCATCCATAGTTGTCATTCCTTCCACAACACCCCTTGCCCTTCTCAACCCTTTCACAATGTCTTGCAGTCTATCAGAATTCATTGCTTCCAATAGCAGGTAACCTCTCAGTGTAGCTGGCGAAAGGATGGAAAAAACATCAGTATCTTTAGCCCTACTTGCAATGGAATCTGCTACACTTTTCTCATGACCTATCGATGTTTTTACAGCTAGGAGGGTTTGTCTTGCAGTGGTAGCAATCGTTAAACTATCAGATAAGACAGGATCATTTCTGGATGTTCCAGTGACCATCACAGTTAATTTATCTCCATACCTCGCACCCCGTGGTGATTTGATTTCAAGGGCAAGATCTTTTGATCCTCCTGCCTTCAGCTCAAATTCTCTTTCCAGGATTTTTGTTCTAGAAACCTCCCAAACTTCTCTACCATAATTCAATCTTACTCCCCACTCAGGACATTCATCTCCTTTACTTGTTGAGTAAATTAAATGCATCTTCAAATTAACAGTATCTTTTTCCTTTCCTTTGTTTTCTAATTTAAATTCATAAGTGGTGGTAATGCCAGAAGTGATTGATCGTTTTCTTTCCTCGCAAATAAACTGAATAGCAGATTTTTCATTTATTTTTATATCTTCAGAATTTTTCAATTCGTTCCCCCCCATGTATTAAAAGAAATCTGGAAGTATAGTAATCAGCCAATAGATGAGAAAACCAAGACCGCCGATAAGAAGTAAACCAACTCCTGTTATTTGCAGTACTCTAACATACTCCTCATCATCTGGTTTTCTAGCCATTTTTAAAACTCTTCCGTACCTTCCCTTCCCAAGGTGCTTTGCCTTGTCTTCAATTTTCTTCTGTGTTTCCCATGACTTTTTGATGATGTCCATGTCTACTCTTCTCCCCTTAAAAATAATCAATGAACGATATCAACACCGATTTCCTCACCTTTCCGCTCTTCCAAAGGACCGTATATCTGTCTTGATTTGACCCCTGTGAGAACAACCATCACCCTTATTTTGTGTCCCAACGCTGGGTCAACTGCAGCACCCCAGATTATTCGTGCATTTGGATTGATCTTACTCTGGACCATCTCTGCAATCTCTTCTGCTTCGCTTACTGTCATGTCTGTACCGCCAGTGACATTTATCAAAGCCCCATCCGCTCCACTAATATCTACATCGATAAGCGGAGAATTTATTGCCTCGTTAACAGCTTCTTGAGCTCTATCCTCAGATTCGCTTTCGCCGAGACCTATCATCGCCACTCCACCGCCTTTCATGATCGTTTTCAGGTCGTTGAAATCTAGGTTGACCAAACCGGGTTTCGTAATAAGTTCTATTACCCCTTTTATTGAACGCATTAAGACCTCGTCAGCCACTTTAAAAGCTGCATTAAGGGAAAGACGGGGGACAAGATCGATCAATCTGTCATTTGGTATGACTATAACTGTATCGATTACATCTCTGAGTCTCTGAAGTCCATATTCTGCATTTTCTGTTCTTACTATGCCTTCTGCTTTAAAAGGAGAGGTGCAAATTGCAATTGTTAAAGCACCGAGCTCCTTCGCTATAGTCCCTATGAAAGGAGAGCCACCTGTACCAGTACCACCACCAAGACCGCAGGTGATAAAAACCATGTCTGCACCAGTGAGAGCATTTCTAATTTCTTCCTCAGCTTCTCGAGTTGCTTCCTCTCCCACCTGCGGGAGAGCACCTGCACCTAATCCCCGTGTAGTCCTTTTTCCCAATAAGATTTTATTGGGTGCCCTTACCGCGAGAAGATGTTGAGCGTCGGTATTTGCTGCATATAACTCAGCACCTAGAACGCCAGCTTCAACAAGTCTATTTATCGTGTTGCATCCACCACCCCCGCACCCAATAATCTTAATGTTAGTCTTCAATCCAGCCAAGATTCTTTCTAACTCTTCATCTTGTGCACTATATCCTACAGCTTGTGTAGGAACCTCTTCAGCCACGACTTCAGTACCAGAACGAGTTAATACTTCTTTGACAACAGAGTTCATAAAAACCCTCCTTTGTCTGTTTTCCCTTATCTACTTCCATATTAAAAAGGTTTTGGGAGTCCCAACATGTTGTTCACTGAATTATATCTACACCGACACCTCTTTTTTCAGCGTTGGATATCTTTCCATATATCTGTTTTGATTCAACACCTGTCACAACCAACATCACTTTCAATACACCATCGAGTGTGGGATCGACATTAGCTCCCCATATGATCCTCGCATTGGGACTGACCTTCTTCTGTACGATCTCCGCCACCTTTTCTGCTTCAGCTACCGTCATATCATTCCCACCTGTTACATTGACCAACACAGCATTGGCCCTACTTATGTCAACATCGAGCAGTGGGGAATTTATCGCATCCTCAATCGCTTCAACAGCCCTATCATCTCCATGAGCATCTGATTCACCTAAACCGATCATAGCTACACCACCATTCTTCATAATCGTTTTCAGATCGTTGAAATCAAGATTCACTAAACCAGGTTTTGTTACGATCTCCGTTAGACCTTTTATTGAATGCATCAAAACCTCATCAGCTACCTTAAATGCTGCATTAAGGGGAAGGCGTGGAACGACCTCCAGGAGTTTATCGTTAGGAATTGTGATAACGGTGTCGGCATTACTACGCAACCGCTCAAGACCCCAATCAGCATTTTCTTTTCTAAGTTTTCCCTCTCCTCTGAATGGAGTTGTTGCAATTGCTATGGTCAAAGCACCCATCTCTTTGGCTATCCCCGATACTATGCCTCCAGCTCCTGTACCAGTACCACCCCCAAGACCACATGTAATGAAGACTGCATCAGCATTAGCTAAAGCTTGCCTGATCTCTTCCTCAGCTTCTCGTGTTGCTTCCTCTCCAATTTGGGGAATTGCACCAGCACCCAATCCACGTGTGGTTCTTCGCCCCAGTAAGATCTTTTGGGGTACATTAGTAGAGCGGAGATGCTGTGCATCAGTGTTGGCCGCTATCAGATCCGCACCAAGTATACCTTCCTCTACGAGCCTGGCAATGGTGTTGCAACCACCTCCACCGCAACCAATGATCTTGATATTTGTCTTCAACTTGGCTAACATCTCTTGCAGCTGCTCGTCCACCTGCATATCCGATATTCCTATCGGTTCCTTTGTCGTTGATTCTGTATTTAAACTCGTTTTTGCTTTAGAATTTGTTGTAGTTACAACATCGTTCCTCGATAATGCATCCTCTATTATTGACTTCATAATTTCACCTCAAAATTTGCGTTCAAGTTCCCATCCCATAGGGTTATATAGGGTATAGAGAAGCTACTATAAATAATTTTTTAGATGGTTTCAGATACTGAGTTTTCGGAGGATTTAATATTTAAAAGGCAATACCCTTTACCGCGATGTCTAAAACGAAAAGAACATTGAAAAAGGTATTATTGATCCCCTTAGGGGCGATAGTTATATGGGTATTTTATTTCACTGCCTGGACA
This sequence comes from Methanobacteriota archaeon, assembly GCA_030606525.1. Taxonomy (GTDB): domain Archaea; phylum Thermoplasmatota; class Thermoplasmata; order JAUWGG01; family JAUWGG01; genus JAUWGG01. The sequence goes on from JAUWGG010000006.1 coordinate 8,034, forward strand.
TTGTTTTTTGTGTGGTTAGCGACCCATGGCTTTGACTTCACGATCGAGATTCCAGATTACATCTACTTCTTCTCAACGCTTTTAGCATTCCTATTTTTGATATGGATTGGAGTGATCCTCCTCCCAGATTACATTTATGAATGGGTTGAGAAAAGAGCGGAAAGGCGAGAATTGAACAACCAACCAAAGGGCAAGCCGTAGATCTTTAGTTATGGATTCATCTTGCATACAAAATCTTATAAGTTCTCTTTTCATTAAAGGGGCAATGGAAGTAAGAGCACATGTATTTTTTATAGGGAGGGTGCAGGGCGTCTTTTTTCGAGCGAACGCCAAGAAGAGAGCAGATGAACTAGGAGTATATGGATGGATTCGAAATCTGCAGAATGGTACTGTAGAAGCTGTTTTTGAAGGGGAGAGGGCGAATATCGAAGCATTGATAGAATGGTGTAGAAAAAATCAACCACATGCAACGGTCGATGATGTGAAGACAGAATGGAAGAAATGCGAAAAAGGATTTAATGGATTTAAGGTAAGATATTGAAAGATTGAAAATCAGTTATGAACCGCCCACATGCAATCCTCTGCAACTTCTACCCAATATCCATATCCGCAGGTCATAACATCCTCATCTTTCAGGCACTTCAAGTAATAGGGTGATGAATTCTCATCGAATCCTTCTACCTGTTCATATAGCATACCTTCTAAAGCTTCCGATACACTTCTATCTGTGAATGAGGGGTAACCCACGAAGTTCCACCCTCCATACAATTGAATATTTGTGCTCCTTGGAACTTTACCAGCAATTATTAAATTATCAGGTGAGGTCATTGTTATCCACAGAGCTGTCTTGTGGTCTATAGTGAGCATATCGTTGAAACCAGATGGTTTATCTGTTGAATGGGTTTTCCAATGATCAACTGAATCTCGTGGATCGTACCGTTGTACATAGCTGTAATTCCCTTCTATAGTTTGCAATACCCTTGCTAGGTTTTCCTCTGATTGTATTAATGGAATAGAAATTAATTGTTGTCCCTCAGACAGAACTTTAACGAATTTTGCGACCTTATTATCATTTTTTTCCTTGTTCCAAGCGTTATCAACAGCTCTAACCACATAAAAATAATCATTCAGATTTTCATCGCCAGCTTCTACATCAGTCCAATTTGTAGTTAATGAACACATATCATTGCTTGTGTTGTGATGGGGCGCTGAGAAATTGAAACCATCTATTGCTGTTGCCCTGTAAATCAAATAATGACTTATATCATTAGTGACTGGTTCAGTCCAATTTAGGAAAACATCCTTTCCATTTATCTTTGCATTAAAATTTCTCGGTGATGCAGGTGGCTCAGAATCGATCGTTAGCGGAGAGAGAACGGGATCACCTATTATTGTCATTCCATAGAACCAACTTGGACTATCTTCTCCCCAGATGATGAACCATTCTTTAAATGCTTCACCCAGACACTTACCTTCCGATAAGGGTCCATAAAAATCAGAGAAGTGGAGCATTGCACCTGATTTCGCTGAGCCAATGCATGCTATCCCATAGACAGAAGTGAAAATGTACCAACCACACAAATAATCTGGAACTGTGTAATCCGCGGAAGTGCAGGTAAAGATATTATAGAAAAGAGCTTTGGGATCGATAGTTCGAATATCGGAAGAATTGACAATCCCTCCTGCCCTAAAACATTCATCATCCTCATCGGTTAGATTATCACCGTCGTTATCTATGCCATCATGGATCTTGAAACTGTGTCTCTTCGCACTATGATTTGCATGGCAGTGAACCTGAATCCACTCATAACCTTGAATTAATCTCTCTTTATAATCGGTTGCATTCGTTATAAATACATCATTTTCAACTGTTCTGTTCTGGTACAGCAGACTTAAATCATTATCCCACTCATCAGTTGAACCCTGCCAGTCATCATCAACGTATAATAATGCACGATTTGGTTGGGATAAATTCCCCTCTCTATAATCATGTATCTTTCGGAAATAATTCTTGATCAATGATATCTCATCATCCCATTCACTCGATATCGTCACCCTACCTAACCAAATCTCAGGCTCTTTATCACCATCGCCTTCCATGTGATAGTCGTATAGTCCATTATGATTTAGATCCAGCCAACCTCCATCCAGATCAGTATAGTACAGGTCTATAGGAAAGATGTCGCCACCCATCTCGTACATCGCATATGGAAGATTTCCAACGATCAAGCATCCCGCCAAAGCATTGTGCAGCCATTCATCATAGAGATATGTCCGTATATCCTCATGATTGGCCCATGCATCATTCCGTATTTCTGTTGTATAACCTAAGGATTCGATGTCGCTTTTATATTGATTCAAAGAGGACTGCAGCTCATCATATATCGTTGAATTCACTAATATGGAGATCTTTGGGGACATGGGATGTACTTCATCCAAAGTGCTCATTTCACCTACATTAGAAGAGCTAAGCGCGAGAACTAATGCAGTATTTGAACAGATCATCCCAATACTGAGAAATACGTTACAGGTTATTGATACAGCGATTAATAAGCTGATCGGTTTTATATTTCCTTTCATTTACCCCCCATAATGATATGTACAAGAGCGCTAAGTGAACTACCCAACAGCTAAAGCATGTCGGCTTCCTGCTTCATCGAGCCATCCGTCAGATTGGCTCTCGACCCTCTCGGTTACATCCCGATTACGAGCAAAGCTCACAGGTCTACACAGGCGTTTCCAAATGCGGATTCGGACAGTCCCTGCCCTATCCATCACTGAGTGATAATATGGAAAAAGAAATATATAAAAGTATCAGCTGGAGATGGGTGAAAGTACTGTTCGCTTTCATCCCACCTCTAAAGAGAGTGGGATTTCCCGTTCACATCTGTTAAAAGTAGGTTGGTGAAGTTGTCAAATAAAAAGAGGATTAGTAAAGTGTGTCCAGTTTGCGACGCTCCTATAGAAGACAATGTAAAAAAGTGCAATTCTTGCGGTACTGACCTAAGTTTATTTGACCTTGATAAAGATATTCCAACCATAGAACTGGAAGAGGGAAAAACTCTTGAAAATCTATTAGGGTCTATTGAAGAAGGAAAAGTTGAAGAAATTGTTGAGGAGATAAAAACAATTGGCAAGAGTAAGGACCTAGAGAAATCAATAGAAGCGAGGGAAGAAGAAGCGAAGTTCATTTGTCCCTCTTGCAACGCTGAGGTTAGCCCAGATGCCACTTCATGTCCAAAGTGCGGTGCGGAATTCGGTGAAGTGACCATAGAACAATTTGAATGTCCTTTATGCTCTGCACTGGTTGATGCTTCTGCTACGGTATGTCCAAAGTGCGGTGCAGAGTTTGAAGATGATGTTGAAGAACTTGGAGAAGAAGGCCTAGTAGAAGAAAAAACTGAAGAAGTTTTAATGATCGAGGGGGAAATTACCAAGCCTTTAGAAAAAGAGGAGATCAAAGAAGAAATGGACGAGAGAGGGCTGTACAAACAACTGCCTGTTGTAGTCGGTGAAATCAAGCCTCTCCTTCTAATAGCAAAAAACTCTGGTATAAGAATATCGCGCAGCAAAGAGTTGATAGATAATGCGATTTCTGCTGGTAGAAAAAAGAATATTAAAAAGGCCATTAGACTTGTAAAGGAGGGTAAAAAAGAGGTTGAAAAATCACTTCATAAACACATTTCAAATGAAATAGTTCTCATCCGCTCAGAGATTGAAGGAGCAAAAAAAATGGGTGCGGATTTGAGATCGACATATGATCTAACAAAGACTTGCGAATCATCACTTCGAGAAAAAAAGTATGCAGAAGCAGTTAAGCAGATATATGATGCAAAGCGTGGTTTTGATGAATTATTTGGTGATTATCGTAAAGCAAAGAATATGTTAGACGGTACTGAAGATCTCATCAAAGATGCAGAGATATTAAATCTAGATCTATCAGAAGTAAAAGAATTATATGATGAAGGTAGAGATGCTCTGAGAAAAAAAGAATGGGGGAAAGCATTGAGCTTGGCAGAAAAGAATCGTGAGCAATTCATAAAGGTTCTATTGCCACGATTATCTGATGGAATTAAAAAAGATAGGGCATTGCTGGTGGAAGCAAAAACTGAGATGAAAGACATTACGAAATTAGTGGTATTACTAAAGCAAATAAGTATGGCCATGGGGAGAGAGGATTATTCTCGTGCTTTGAAATATATGATGACTTTTAAGAAAGAAGCTGCTAGTTTAACATAAGCTCAATATAAGTTAAAATCGAAAGAAATAATTAGGTGGAAGATAGTTGGGGGGGTTACATGAGGAAAGATTTCTATACTTTGGACGATTTTTCCCTTGAAGGTAAAACAGTATTGTTAAGAGTGGATATCAACTCTCCAATCGACCCATCCACAGGTAGGATATTAGACGATGCAAGAATTAAAATGCACATATCAACTATTAAGGAATTGGATAGGTCAAAGGTCATCATCTTAGCCCATCAAAGCAGACCTGGGAAAAATGATTTCACCACACTGGAAAAACATGCAAAACGCCTTTCTTATTTGCTTGGAAAAAAGGTAGAGTATGTTGATGGACTCTTCAATAGTAACGTCCGCGATGTCATAAAGAACATGAAGAATGGCGATGTTGTCCTCCTTGAAAATACAAGATTCTATTCTGAAGAAATTGCCCTCAAAGATAAAGATATATCGACACAAGTGAAAAGCCATATTGTAAAAAGACTCGCGCCACTGGCTGATTTCTTTGTGAACGACGCTTTTGCTGCTGCTCATAGGTCCCAACCCTCTATCGTAGGGTTTGCTGAAGTTCTACCAACACTTGCAGGTAGAGTAATGGAGAGAGAATTGAATGCAATGGATAAGATATTGAGTGAGAAAGAAAAACCAGGAATAGCAATTCTGGGTGGGATGAAGGTTGATGATTCGATAGATGCGATATCGAACCTTCTTGGAAAAAAAATATTAGACAAGGTATTGACAACAGGTGTTGTTGCCAATATGTTCATATTGGCCCAAGGACATGAACTTGGAGTGCCGAATATAAAATTTTTAGAAAGGGAGGTTGAGGATTATATAGAGCTTTCTGAAAGAGCGAAGGATTTATTAGGAAAATATAAAGATCGTATCGCGGTTCCAACTGATGTTGTGCTGAACTACGGAGGAAAAAGAAGAGGAATACCAGTGAGCAGCCTACCAGCGGATAAACCGATCGTTGACATTGGTCTTGACACTGTAGTTCGATATATAAATGAAATAAAAAAAGCAAAAGTCATTGTGCTCAATGGTCCAGCAGGAGTTTCTGAGATTGAAGAATTTGCATTTGGAACGATACAACTGTTCAATGCCATAGCCAAGTCTGATGGGTTCAGTGTGATGGGCGGTGGACATACAATTGCTATCGCAAAGAAGCTGCATCTAGAAGGTAAAATAGACCATATAAGTACTGGTGGAGGCGCGTTGATCAATTTCTTGATTGGA
>JAUWGG010000218.1 GCA_030606525.1 Methanobacteriota archaeon
AGGATCATTTGTGGTGTAGCTTAAATCATTCGGATTTATTGCATATAATGTTTTGTTGCTGGTAGCTGCGTAAATAGTACTCTGCTCTATCAAACCCCAAGAACCTTCATGTACCTCATCTACCTTTATTTCTGAATAAATTGCCCCATCCAGATCAACATATTTAACTGAAGAACCTGAAGGTGCAATTTCATTGTTCAGAGGGTCTTCTAACGCATACAATCTGCCATCTTCACATCCGAAATATATTATGTGATTCGCCCTAGCAGGGTCTCTTTTATCTCCAAAATTTATTACTATGGGCGATGATGTTATCTCACTGGATGCAAAGAACTTCCAAACTGGAACAGGATATTGACAGGACGGGTTAACAGCATGGAGAACATTGCCAGAAGCAATATAAATCCTATCTACTCGTACATCGAAAGCTGAGGGTATCACACGATATCCTACAGATGTGTTAATTGGATTGTCTGTAGTATATGGATAATCCCAATAGGGAGATACTTCCACTCTGTCTATGATAGGTGCTCTCCAATTAATTGGATCATGAAGTCCCATAATTGGTACCAACAATGCCATCAATATAAAGAATAGAACGATGAAAAATCCTAACATTCCGATCTTCGATTTTTTGAAAGCATAAATGTCATCAATTATTTGCGTCTTGTAGCGTTCAATAATGTTCTCAATAACGGATTCATCTTTCTTTTCTGTGCTGGATTCTTCAGAATTAGGCAAATTCATCATCTGCTAAACAACCTAAGAGAATAAAAATATTGCCTTGGTTAAGCACTCAACCATAAACATTTCTGATAAGCTTTTTATATAGAGCGGTTATTACCCCTCCCCATCTATCTAAAGAGGGGATGAAGATGGAAGAAAAAAGGGAAGAAAAAGTAGAAAAGAAGGTCACGGTGGAAGAGCTTTTAAAGAAAGCATATGAGCCAGCGCGTTTAGCCTTGAAATACCATCCTTTTTACCAGGGGAAGATCGAGATAGTGCCAAAGTGCGCGATCAGGAGTTTTGACGACTTTGGGATATGGTATACTCCTGGTGTGGCAGAACCATGCAAGCTTATAGAAAAGGACTTGGATGAGGCTTATCAACAAACGAACAAATGGAATTCAGTGGCTGTTGTTTCTGACGGCACAAGAGTTCTAGGACTTGGGGATATAGGGCCTGAAGCTGGTTTACCTGTGATGGAAGGAAAATCACTGCTGTTCAAATACTTAGGTGGAGTGGATGCATTTCCTATATGCTTGAATACCAAAGACCCAGATGAGATAATTCAAGCAGTTAAATGGATCACGCCATCCTTCGGCGGTATCAATCTTGAGGACATAGCCCACCCTAAGTGTTTCTATATCTTAGATCGATTGAGAAAAGAGGCTGAGATACCAGTTTGGCATGATGACCAGCAGGGAACAGCTACCATCGTTACCGCTGGTGTAATAAATGCACTGAAGATCGTTGGAAAGAGAATGGACGAGGTCATGGTATCGATGATCGGTGCTGGAGCTGCAAATATCGCGATATCACGTGTATTGATAACTGCTGGCATAGATGTGAAGAACATAATTATGGTTGACAGTAAAGGGATATTACACTCAGGACGTGAAGAATTAAAAGAGAAGTTTCCAGACAAATGGAAGATGTGCTTACATTCAAATAAAGAAGGAAGAACAGGCGGTATCGCTGAATCTATGAAAGATGCAGATATCTGTGTGGCATCCTCGAGACCAGGTCCTGGTATCATCACTCCAGATATGGTCAGGGGAATGGCTGATGACGCCATCGTTTTTGCTTGTGCAAACCCCATCCCAGAGATATGGCCGTGGGAAGCTAAGGAAGGAGGAGCAAGGATATTTGCAACAGGTCGTTCGGACTTCCCCAATCAAGTCAACAATTCTTTAGGTTTTCCAGGTATATTCAGAGGTACATTAGATGTTAGAGCGAAGACGATAACAGATGAGATGTGCA
>JAUWGG010000172.1 GCA_030606525.1 Methanobacteriota archaeon
TTAAATTTGGCGGATGACCCAGCGATTGAAAGATTGTTGACCCCGCGATTAGCATTAACAGCTGCAGAGTATCTAGCCTATGAGCATGATATGCATATTCTTGTGATCTTAACAGATATGACCAATTATTGCGAAGCACTGCGGGAGATAGGTGCAGCTCGGGAAGAAGTTCCAGGCAGAAGAGGTTATCCTGGTTATATGTATACCGATTTGGCAATGATCTATGAGCGCGCAGGTAGAATAAAAGGGAGGAAAGGTTCGATAACACAAATACCCATATTATCAATGCCCGATGATGACATGACGCACCCCATTCCTGATCTAACAGGTTATATTACTGAAGGGCAAGTGGTCATCTCCAGAGAATTGAACAGGAAAGGCATTTACCCTCCTATCATCGTCTTGCCATCATTATCGAGATTAATGGATTTGGGTATAGGCACTGAGATGACTCGCGAGGATCATAAAATGGTCTCCGATCAACTTTATGCTGCTTACGCAGAGGGAAACGACCTCAAAGGGCTGGTAGCAATCGTGGGAAAAGAGGCATTATCGGATCGAGATGTGATGCTGTTGAATTTTGCAGATGCATTTGAAGAAAGATTCGTGAAACAGGGCAAAGATGAGGATAGAACTATTGAGACAACCTTGGAATTGGGTTGGAAATTATTATCCACCATACCAGAGAGTATGCTGACAAGGATCGATAAAAAAACAATCGAGAAATATCATCCAGCTCATAGGAGTAAATAAATGGTAATAGGAGAATACAAACCAACACGATCCCATTTACTCAAGATCAAAAAAAGAATCAAATTGTCAGAGAACGGAGATAAATTATTGAAGAGGAAGAGGGACGGTTTAATCTTGGAATTCTTCAAGTTGCTGAAGGAAGCTAAAGATGTAAGGTCAGATATCACAAGGAAATTGATAACCGCTGAGGAAAAAATTGCTATAGCCAAGTGCGTGGAAGGAGTTATAGGGGTGAAATCAGCTGCATTTGCTTTGACCGATAACCCAGAAATAAAATTGGAAAGTAGGAATGTCATGGGTATAGTGGTTCCAAGGATTGAAGCGACAAGCGTTAAAAAGAGAATAGATGAACGCGGTTATGGTTTAATAGGAACGAGCGTTAGAATAGATGAAGCAGCGAAGGCTTATGAGGATCTGGTCGAAGACATAATAATTTCAGCTGAGATAGAAACGACAATGAGAAAATTGATAGAGGAGATTGAGAAAACAAAGAGAAAAGTTAACGCTTTAGAATACAGGATTATACCTGATTTGAAAAAAATGGAGAAGGTTATCAGGCTGCGTTTAGAGGAAATGGAACGGGAGAGCATATTTAGATTGAAGAGAATTAAAGCCCATTGATTTTTATAAAGGTTCTATGCTAAAAAATCTTTTATTTGATGATTTCTATTGCTCAAATCAACGATAACCGCTTTAGCTGGTTTAGGATGAAAATTCCGCATCTTTTGGTAAGGGGTCTGAGACTGCCATGCTGATGCATTTATAAGCAATGTACCCTTATATTTTTCAACACCGATGGAATGTACATGACCGGTAACGAATATGTCTGGAACAGGATCAACAACTAAGTAATCTTCATTCTCGGGAGCAATAGGTGTTTTACCGCCGTATATCGGTGCTAGATGTCTTCTCTTCAACATTTCCTTCATCGTTTCTAGAGGATTCTCATAGGTTAATTTCTGTATGGCCCCAATGTAATCATATATGCTCATTCCATGATATGCTAATACCCCGATTCCATCCAATGTAAAATGACAGGGGTTGCCAACGAAGTGGATGTTCGGATCAAACAGTTTCTTTATCCCTTCAGGGAAAGTTGGCTGCGGTTCTGCAGGTCTGACAGCATCGTGATTTCCCGGCATCATCACTATCTCGATGTATTCGGGTATATCCTGCATTAATCGAGCCAATTCTTTATATTGAGCGTAGATATCAGTGATGACCAACTCCTTTTCCTGTCCTGGGTAAATGCCAATGCCATCTACTAAATCCCCTGATATGACCATGAATTTGATCCTTTTAGCGATTTTATCCTTATTTAACCATTTGACGAATTCGTTCCATTCACGCTCTAAGAAAGCATTGCTTCCTACATGTATGTCAGAGATGAAGACCGCATACGTCTGTGATGAAGAGCGAATTGCTTTTTTGTTTACAGGAATATCAGGTCTTACTATCTCACTTGCCACGATCAGACCCCCCTTTCGAGTTGTTTTGCCAATCACACCAATTACCTCATCATTTACGGTCGAATCAGATATCACATCGCTGTCCTTAAGTAATAATACAGATATGCTGTCATGTTCATCCTCAATTTCCAAGATTTTGTGTCCGTTCTTCGATGTTCTCACCGAATTCACAATGCCTATCACCTTAACTTCCCCAACGACATGCCGTGCCTTCTTTATCCCCATCACACCGAGTAATTCTCTCCTTGACATCAGCATTTTTTTGATCGCATTGAAACGATTGCTGAAGTATTTCGTAAAATCGTTGATAGTACCTTGGCAGGTCGAATTGCCTGTAATATCTTTAAGAATTTCAACGTTGCTTCCCTCGGTAACTGCTTTATAACTTGTCGCAGTGGAAATGCCAATATTCTCGACATCAACATTTTTCTTGGGATACATTTCACTGATCAATCCTTCATGATTTTGTTTTGCTTT
>JAUWGG010000221.1 GCA_030606525.1 Methanobacteriota archaeon
GTTCAGCGGTACAGAGCTCTATGATTATTTAAAAAAATTATCAGAGAATAAAATCAGAACATCCCTAAAACCGCAGTATGTGGATAAACTGCCAGAGGTATACAAAGGAAAGGTCAAAGAACTGTTGGAAAGAATAGATGAAAAGAATAGACTCGATGAAGTGTCTGTGGAGCTAAACATCGAGAACTGTCTTGATCATGACATAAAGAAATTGTCAGGAGGGGAGCTGCAGAGGGTAGCTATTGCAGCATGCATGCTTAAGGATGCAGATATGTACTTCTTTGATGAACCGTCTTCATATCTCGATATTTATCAAAGATTGAAGATCGCTAATTCCATTCAAAAATTGAGCGAAACAGAGCATGTAATGGTCATCGAGCATGATCTCGCAGTGTTAGATTTTCTTGCTGATAACGTGCATTTAATGTACGGATCTGAAAGAGCTTACGGGATATTAGCTCAACCAAGAGCGGTAAGAACAGCAATTAATACCTACCTCCATGGTTTTCTAAAAGAAGAGAACATAAGATTCAGAAAAAGGGAAATAATCTTTGAATCCCATCCACCCAAGCAAGAATGGCTCGCTGCACCTTTAATTCATTTCGATGCGCTTCAAAAGAGATTTAAAGGTTTCAAATTGGAAGTAAAAGAAGGCGCGATCAGGAAGGGCGAGGTCGTAGGAGTAGTAGGTCCGAATGCAACCGGAAAAACAACATTCGTGAAGATGCTTGCTGGAGTTATTGCTCCAACGAAAGGAAAAATAGAACAAGAGATAAAGGTAAGCTACAAACCTCAATACATCAAATCAGATTTTAAAGGTACAGTGGAGGAACTATTCCTGACAAGAACAGAAGAAAAACATGAGTCCTCGTTCTTCACAAGCGAGATCATTCGCCCCCTTAAGTTAAAAACCCTTTTGACCAGGGGAGTGCAAACTTTATCTGGGGGGGAACTGCAGAGCGTGGCAATAGCTTTATCATTGATGCTTGAAGCAGATCTGTATTTGATTGACGAGCCGTCAGCTTATTTGGATTCCAATGTCAGAATGGAAGCTGCTAAAGCCATTAGAAGAGTGATAGAGAAAAGAGGGAAGAGCGCTATGATAGTAGACCATGACATCTATTTCATCGACCTGATAGCTGATTCTATCATGGTTTTCAGCGGTGAACCAGCAAAACATGGCTTCGCCCAGGGTCCCATGAGAATGAGGGAGGGGATGAACCTCTTTTTGAAAAATGTTAACATAACGTTCAGAAGGGACAAGGAAACAAAAAGACCGCGTATCAATAAATTAAATTCAAAATTGGATAGAGAACAAAAAGGGAAGGGAGAATATTATTATTCGCTCTGAGTTTTATTTTTATGTCTGTATATCAAATAATAGACAATCAATGAAATGATTAATGTAACAATGACTATTACATCAAGTATCTCAACTGTATCAACTATCGTCATCCACCGCTCACCCAGCCAAAAACCTAAACACGACAGCACAGATGTCCAGATCAAAGCCCCGCAAAAGGTATATACAATAAAATTCCCGATATTCATTTTGGCGATACCTGCAGGAAATGAAATGAACGAGCGTGTTCCAGGTATCGAGTGACCGAAGAAGATCGCTTTGTTCCCATACTTCTTAAACCACAATTCGACTCGCTCGAGACGGCTTTCACTAAGAAAAATGTACTTACCATATTTCAAGATGAATCCTCTTCCCAAATAATAACCAATATAGTATGCTACAGTGGAGCCCACAGTAGCCCCCAAGGTGCCAACGAGTATTACCAGATATAGATTGAAGCTCTGGTGTGAAGAAGGAGAAGATAGATAACCAGCGAAAGGCATGATTATCTCACTTGGAATAGGGGTCATTATGCCTTCCAGCACCATTATGAGAAATATACCGGGATATCCCAAAGTTTCAATCACATTGATAATGAAATTCGTCAGATTCAAC
>JAUWGG010000246.1 GCA_030606525.1 Methanobacteriota archaeon
AGAGATTGAAACCCACAAAATTTTATATACACCAAAAGATATTAGCATGTGGAGTGGGGTGCACATGAATGAGAGTATTTTACATTATAAAAGAAAGTACGTAGCGCTCAAATGGATAGTAGTGTCTTTTACTATTGCAACTTTTATGGTATATGAAATGTTAAGCTTCTAATAATAGAAATAAACGATAAATCCATATAAGCATAGTGATATTGAGTTTTCGTTGAAGATTTAAGCGGAGATGTTCGTTTGAAGGTTGTGAAATACGATAGAAAATCAGGGAAGATGAAATTGTTGATCCAGTCTATAGATGATCTATGGCATCTCTATAACATCATTGACAAAGATGATAGAATTTCAGGCTTAACCTATCGTCGAGAAGAAGCTAGACCAGATAAGTTGAGGGCTGAGAGAGGCGAGAAAAAGAGGATGCGCTTGACCATTGAGGTTAAAGATATTGAATTTCATGAATTCTCTGATAGGTTGCGGGTTCACGGCATAATCACAGAAGGATACCAAGACATCGGTTCATACCACACGTTCAATTTAAGTATTGGTGATATCATTGATATAACAAAAATTTGGGGAGATTATCATCTTCAGCGTATCGAAGATGCGGTTGATGCCACCAAACAACCCCTCATTACTTTTATTGCTATGGAAGACGGGGATGCGACATTTGCCCAGCTTCGTCAATATGGGGTTGAAGAAATCGCTCATATCGCTGCCCATACACCCGGAAAGCAATATCCCTCAAAAAAAGATGAAAAAAAGGATTTCTATAAAGAAGTGCTGAATAAGCTTGAGACGATTCTAAATGGTCTGCTAATACTTCTTGGACCAGGTTTTGCCAAAGAAGAATTTCTGGATTTTGGAAAAGGCCGCAATCCAGACTTGTTCACAAATTGCTATGTTGCTGCAGCAGGAAACGCAGGTATGACTGGAATTCAAGAAGTGTTGAAAAAGGGAATTGGAAGCGAAGCTTTGGAAAAATCGAGGGTGGCTTATGAGACGCAGATCATTGAACGCTTGCTTGAAGAGATCTCTAAGGAAGGTGCGTACTCCTATGGTTTCGATGAAGTGAAAGATTCTTTAAAAGCTGGTGCTGTAGAAATTTTGTTAGTTGTGGACGCACTTCTTAGAAAAAAAACGATCGAAGATATCCTTGATTTAGCGAATAGAACGCGCTGCAAAGTGGTGATCATCAGTGAAGTACACGAAGCTGGAAAAAAATTGAGTGCATTAGGAGGGGTTGCTGCCCTTCTTAGATACAAGCGGCATTAACAACGGTGAGCGGGAAATCCCACACTCTTTAGAGGTAGGATGAAAGCGAATCATTATGTAAAAATTAAAATTATAATGGGAGAGATATTAAGAACTCTGTGGATTGACAGAGTACTTTCAGTTATCTCTCCCTCAGAGGTATATAAATCTAAAAACTAATATACTTTTAGATTGACAGGGCAATATCATGCAGCTAACTTATAAATTCAGATTATGTCCAAACAAAGAGCGGGAACAAGCTCTCCAGCACACCCTTGATAACTGTAGGTTTTTGTATAACTTATTA
>JAUWGG010000125.1 GCA_030606525.1 Methanobacteriota archaeon
GTGGAAAAAGATGGTTATTTCAATAATAAGACAGATGCCCCATTCCGTTTTGATGGTTCAGAATCTTTAAAGATGAATTTTGGTCTAGAAAAAATGCCATTGAAGAACCTGTGGTTCAGTGGAACAGTGGAGGATCCAGTTGTAATAAAAGAGGGATCAGTTAGCGAGGAAATGTTGGACATTAAGAGTGTCGGTGGAGAAAATTATACATATCTCAAGCATGACGACATTGTACCAGGCAGTTGCACCGTATCTAATCTTTCAGGTATTTTGACAGAAGATATTCACTATACTATCCTTTACCCTACTGGATATATCAACATTACCCAATATAACGAATCGGATATATACAAAGCAGATTACAGTTTCTACCATTGCGGGATAGAGAGTGCATGGGTCTCACTTTACAATTCAACTCATGATCAGATTGTAGGTGAAGCGATAACAGATAGTCTTGGGAACTTCAATATTTCTATATGGGCTGGCACGTTTGAGCTGCGGTGTGAAGCATTAGATTATGAGAAAAATGTTTCTTCGCTTCTCATAACCACCAATTACACTTCTGATATAATCCTAAATAAAACATTTAAGGTTTGGGGCTGGGTGTTCGACTCTGATGGGTACCCAGCTGTAGATGTGAAGGCTTATCTATACTGCATCGATGATATTCCACAAAGTAAGAAGTTAATAGAAGCGAACGTTGCAGGCAGCTATTATTACTTCAATGCTTTCCCTGGGAACTTCACCTTGATAAGGGACGCTGCAAATCTAGAAGCTAGCATTACTACGTCTATCCAACTCAGCGGCTCGATGTCGTTAGGTGAAATATACTTGCAGGAATCTGACGAAGAAAAGATAACCACGAACATCCTTTACAATGCTTGGGACAACATCACGATCACGATAAATAAGACTTTGAACGCAGAAAGTTGCATCGAGGGTTTGGATGTAAGTGATATGAGGAGTGCAAGGTTGCAGATCGATGTAGCATTCGGTAATGGAGATGGTACTCTAGATCAACCAGAGGTAACTGCCTTCGAAAATTGGATCAAGGACAATGGTCCCAGATATGTCGTTACAGACGGATTTTTAACTGTCGATGACATGCCATATATCTCAGACAGTAATCTATCCAATTACATTGTAAACGTGGCACTAAATGTTACTGATACGGAAGCAGGAAAGATATGGATCAATACCACAGCATATTATAACACAACTGACATTGCGCTTGACAAATCCTTGTACAATCTTACCCTCAGTGCAGAACACGATTCCTCTAATAATCTTTACAAAAATCGCACCTATACGATCGAATTACCACACGGATACGAAATGACAGAGAACACGATCATAAATGGGAATGTAGATGTAAATGGTTATACAAGTTTGATCGTCGACCCGAAAATAGGATCAGGTATAGCAACGGTAAAGATGACGATCGAGAGATCAGAAAGTGGTGTTGCAAAAGCAAAGATAATTGATGGTGTATTCTACGAGCTAAATGATACATACGAGAATTATACAGCGATTGTCTGCATAAGCAATAATATAACATTCAGTGCAGCTGAATCAACCGATCTTGTAGGCGACATCAATGAAGCCAACTTCACTTGGGATTTCAATGATGCTGCTTCTCCTGAGAACGGTTATGGAATGGAATGCGTGCACAATTTCACGGTTAAGGGTGAGTATATCGTGAATCTAACAGTGACAGAAACAGGTGGGAACAAAACCTATAGGGATATCACCGTGAAGATTGACGGGATTGACCCAACAGCAGAGATCGGCAGCAATATGGATATTGTAAATGACGTATTGTACGTAGATGAGAATGTGGAAATAACATTCAACGGTACAAATTCCTTAGATTATGTCTATGGGACGGAAGAGGGAGTCATCGAATGGTGGTATTGGGACTGGGAGAGCGATGGTTTAACAGATATGGAAGTACATATGGATGAGGATAATGATGTTACACATACGTACACAGAACCAGGAAGTTATAACCTTACACTTAATGTAACGGATGTGGTAGGACACCGCAGTGTAAATAAAACCATCACTGTATATGTTAATGATACGACACCGCCGACACCAAAATTTGTAATGCTTGATCCTGAAGATTGGGAAGAAATTCAGAGTGGAGAAGAGAGCATCACATATTACTTCAACGCTTCTGAGACAACAGATAATTACGACGATCCTGTCAATTTAACATACGAATGGGATTTCGGTGATGATTTAACCGCAATTGGTATGAATGTTTCTCACATTTTTACTGATGTGTACCAATCAATCAATATTATACTCAATGTGACAGATAGAGCAGGCAACTATGCAAATATCACATTTCCCACTCGCATAAATGTCGGCAATCGACCTGATTTGAGGGTTGAGGGAGATACCATCAGTTTCTCACCAAAAAATCCGGAAGAAGGGCAAACAATAACGATATCGATCAACATAACAAATCATGGGCAGGTGGATGCAACTTACGTTAATGTAAGATTCTATTATGTGAAAGATATAACTGCTGATGCAGAACAATTCAATATAAGTGGCACCGTTCGGTTATATGACAGCAATGGCACTTTGATCACATCTCCCGTGATCAAAGTAGATGAAACAATTACAGCGAAGATCGAATGGAAACCGTCAAAGGGCAATTACACAATAGGGGTCAACGCAACTGCACTTAACGAATATTTCTTGGATGATAACCACAACTTCCCTTATCTCCACATATCATATGTCAATGTAGTGGAAGCAGGATGGGTGAGAATGGCTCAGTACGGTGCGATCATCGCGATAATCATCCTTGTACCCCTGATCATTTACGTATTGAGGAAGAAGGGATTACTGAGAAGAGAGGTCAAAGCCAAGGAAAAAAAGAAGAAAAAGAGGAAGTGAAGTTCAAATAAATATTAGTGGCCTCATTACAGGCTTTGCCTCATAAGTAAGACTTGCCTCAAAAGTCATATTAGACTGCTTCTTTACAACCTTATTTTCCGAAAGACAGATATATTCAGCACATCCATCGCCATTATCTGCAACGCTTTGTTAGGTTTTGTTATTGTGCCCGACGGTTATAACTACATTTCCCTTTTTGTGCCCTTTTTCGACATAGTTATGAGCCGTGCGCGTTCTGTTTCAGGTTCTGAGCGAACTCTTCTGCATGTTCGAGGTCTTCAGCATTAGGTCTACCCTTATTCATTCCTCCAAAATATTTAAGGAAACTATTAGTGTTAAAACCTTTACAACTAAATTCACCAACAATTATGTAACCTTTAGATTCCAGTTTTTCCCTGAGATTTGAGTGATCTTTGGCGACTTTAGCTTTTCCCATTATTGCACTAGTTGAGAAAATGAATGCTTTCTTGTTGGTTGCTTGTGGAAGCTTGTCAGCAAGATCAAGCAGATATTCATGATGTTTTGCACCATATATCCCTGAACCAAAGCCTATTAGACTATACTCTTGAAGCTCTTCAGGGTTTATTTGCTGTGGCTTTTTTATTTGTGCATTAAGAACTTTTGCGAAAACGTTAGCGATTTTCTCAGTATTATTGTGATGATATGAAAACAAAACCAATAGAGATTTCATTGGCAACGGATCTATGATTTCATTACCTTTATTTTCCATTTTTTTCACCATTTTAGTTTTAAAAAGATGAATGCCATTCATCTTGGATAGCGCATGTTGGACACTTTTTCTTCAACATATAAAAGAAATTTCCCACTAGCACAAATATAAATCCAATTAAAGATATTAAAGCAAATATAGAGAAATTCAAAAAGAATGAAAT
>JAUWGG010000183.1 GCA_030606525.1 Methanobacteriota archaeon
CCCAAGCAAGAGCGTTGGCATCTTCATTTAAGAGAAATTAAGAACGCACCAATAGCGATGATATGTTGGTGGGGGTATTGGTACCCCAAGGAATTTGTTGATTTAATAGCTCGTTAAGGTAGTTATTATGTATGCAATGAAAATTTTAACCACAAATCCTTTATCTCAGTAAATTTATTGACCAAAGTGTGGTAAAGATCAATATCATTCCTGAATATGGGGATATATCTGATCCTGAGGTCAGAGCTAAATATGGATATTTACAAGCAGGAGTAGGCATTGTAGTTAATTCCCTCCTCTTCTCCATTAAATTGGTACTTGGGACGATGATAGGAAGCATCGCTCTCATGACCGATGCCTTTAATCAATTTGCTGATATCGGCACATCCATTGTTATATTCTTCGGATTTAGAATTTCAAAGAAGGCTCCAGATGAAAAACATCCTTTCGGTTATGGAAGGATCGAGTACATTTTGGCCGTCTTCATTGGAATTATGATAATCGTCGTTGGTTTAACATTCGCTCGTGAATCTTTTCTTAAATTGTTCAATCCCGTTATAAATGGAAATCTTTTTGTTGTGATCGTCATGTTATTCTTATCCGTGGTAAAAGAGGGGATGGCTCGTTTCTCATTTTCAATAGGAAAGAAGATCGATAGCCAACCGCTCATTGCAGATGGATGGAATCACAGGTTCGATGCATTAACTTCTACTGCCGTAGCTTTTGCGATCTTCCTCACGACCTTTGGACCAAATTATAGATTGTTGGACCCGATTTTTGGATTGATAGTGGCTGCCGTGATAGTTTATGTTGGCATATCCCTATGCAGATCATCATCAGAGTATCTCATTGGAAAAGCACCAAGCAAGGAGCTGCTTGAGAGGATTAAAAAAATTGCAGGCGCTGTCAACGGTGTTCAAGATGTTAACAAAATATCGGTGCATGATTACGGTGCCCGTAAAGCTGTCTCTCTTCATATCGAGGTGGAAAGAGGAATAAGTGCTGATGATGCCCATACAATCGCAGATAAGGTGGAAAATGCGATAACTGCCGATATCAATGCCGAGCCTACTGTCCATGTCGACCTGTCCGAATGTGATATTGACAAATTGGAGATCAAGAAGATCGTGGAAGCGCTCGTTGGAAGCAGGGAAGATGTGGTCTCATATCATGATCTCACGATTGCATCAAATGGTGAAAGCAGCATTATAGACGTGCATCTAATTGTTGATGGACGAATGAGTGTGGAAGAAAGCCATAAGCTCATCCATGATGTCAATGTTGCCGTTAAAATGAAACTGCCTGAATGCAAGATAAGGGCACATATAGAACCCTGCATAAGGAATTGCAATATATGCAATGAAGCATGTTCAAAGAAATTGTATCAATAAAACATCGAAATCTTTATTAGTTGTGTTAATCATTAGTCAATCGGTTATTTATCCGCTATTAAAATGTCAAAAAATGGTAAAAAATATCAAAAATGTCAAAAAATGGCAATAATAAAAAGAGATGGTGACAATATGGGTAAAAATGATCGAGATTTCTTGACAAAGATAAATGATATGAACATGATGGAATTGAAGGAGTTCGTAAAAAGGCATGATATAGATGCAACTGATTGCAGAGTGAAGAAAGATTACATACATGCGATTGCAGGCAGCAGAAAATTTACTAAGCTCACCAGCCACACAATAAAAGTGATAGCGAAAGATAATGAACTGCAAATAAAAGATCTCGCTAATGAAATAAGGAAATTTGATGTACCTGCAGAAGATAGAATGATCGCTCAAGCAAAAGATCTATACACGAATTTTAAAGAAAGTGAACACTTACTGGCCCATCTCAAGGTGCAGTTCCATGACGACGATCATAAGAATGTGATCAGATCTGCAGATAAAACCTTAATGTGCGCTGAGAAATCCTTGGCAGAATTTCAAACAACTGTATTTTCATATGTAGTCCTATCAGCACAGCACATTCTTGAAAGCTGGATGAAAGTAGGGGTAAATGTCGATGAGGCGGCAAACTCGCTACTTCAAGCAAAACGTGCGATCAAAGGTGATTTCAAGAAGAAGAGCAAGGTCATGAATGAACTGTTCAAACAGATGGAAATAGTATATGAGCGGCAAGCTAAAAATGCAAAAAAGAGGATCGCATCTGCAAGAGCACTCATAAATGAAGTGATGAGCATGGGTGCTTCTACTAAATATGCCGAGAGCTTGTTAACCAAAGCAAGAGAATCTCTACTCAATAAAAATTACTCCGAGTTCTTTGAATATATAAACAAGGCTGAGAATGATGCTAAGGCCTCCATGGACAGAAGACTTAAAGCGATAGAAGATTCGATTCCTGCTGTCAAAACCATCATTGACGATGCGAAGGGAATTGGAGCTGATGTTGAAGAAGCAGAAAAGCTTTTTAATCGAGCGGATCTTGCCTTTAAAAGTGGAGAACATCTCCTGTGTGTAGAGCTTACA
>JAUWGG010000129.1 GCA_030606525.1 Methanobacteriota archaeon
GTGCTTTTTGGAAATCGGAAGAAGGGCAGAGATTTCGAAGCGATCGAAGAGTAGATCAGAGACTCCTTGAAAACCTCCGTATTACTCGTGAAAAATTGCGCAAACAGGGTTTAAAATATTCAGTTATCCATAATCTGATAGGACGATCCATTTTCATCCTATACCTCGAAGATCGCGGTGCAATTGATAAAGATAGATTCTATGACCAATTTTTAGATGGTGCAACGACGTATTCCGACGTAATCGAGGATCAGAGCGCAGTATATCGATTGTTTGAAAAATTAAAAGAAGAATTCAATGGCGATCTTTTTCCGGTAACTGATGAAGAGCGAAACAGCAAAGTAAATAATACGCATTTGAAATTCATCAGAGAGCTTTTTTATGGAACAGCTATGGATACAGGTCAGCAAACGCTCTGGCGTCCTTATGATTTTGGAGTCATCCCAATTGAACTCATAAGTGCGATCTATGAAGAGTTTCTACATACGGAAAAAGAGAAAAATTATACATCGAAAGAAGGTGCTTATTATACACCACATGCCCTTGTCGAATTTGTACTGAATGAAGTGTTACCATGGCCAAGTGACGATGACCATCAGCATGGACTAAGCATCCTTGATCCGGCATGTGGTTCTGGTATCTTTCTCGTTGAAGCTTTTCGTCGGTTGGTCGCGCGTTGGAAGTTCAGCCATAAAGAGAAGAACATTCCGATTTCGGAATTGAAGCGCATTCTTACTAATTGCATTTATGGTGTTGACACCGAGAAGGATGCCGTTCGAGTGGCTGCATTCAGTTTGTACCTCGCATTCATGGATTATCTTGAGCCCAAGACGATATGGGATCAAATTCGGTTCCCGTATTTGGTATACTGCCCAGAAGATTCAGACAAGTATGGAAAGAATCTGTTTCCGATGGATATATTTGAAACGGGGCCATTCGAGAACATGAATTATGATATTGTCGTAGGTAATCCACCTTGGAAACGCGATGGTCTTCCTGAGCACATATCAAATTACCTTAGTAGTAGGGACTTTGCTCAGGAGATTGCACAAGCCTTCCTATGGCGCGTCCGCGATTTTTCATCCAATGGGAAAATTGCCTTATTGGCAACAAGTAAGATTCTATTCAACACTGAAACAAAAGATTGTCACTTCCGCAGGGAATTTTTCGGACAAAACTATGTAGAAATGGTTGTAAACTTCTCTGCGCTAAGAAGAACAAAGGGTAAGAAAGGGAGACAACTTTTTGTATCCGCGGTTGGACCTGCTACTCTTTTCTTTTATCGTACGAATATACCCGAACAACCTAAATCTACCATATTGTACTGTACACCCAAACCAACGAGGGCAGATAATGCACTACCTGGTATTACCATAGACGCGTCTGAGCTCAAACTTCTGCCCAGAATGAAATGTGGCACCTCTGATAGGATCTGGAAGGTGGCAATGTGGGGAACTCAGCGAGATTTAGAGATTATAGAACGTCTCCAAAAACACGACAATTTGGCATCACATTTCGGTTCCTGCAGGAGCGATTTATCGTGGAAAAGAGCACACGGGTTTCAAACGTCATCCAGCCACAATAAAAACAAACCTGATGATAGCTTATCAAATATGCCGTTCATTGATGCGAAAGACGTCGCACGTTTCCAGATAAATCCAGATAAAATTACGAAAGTGAAACCGAATGCTTTTTTCAGATTAGGATGCATGGAAACATATTTTGGACCGCACATTCTTATAAAAGAAGGACAGGCGAATAAGAAGTTTTGTGCCGCGTTTACTGAGCATGATTGTGCTTTCCGCAAGACAATAACCGGGGTGTCCGGACCTTCGGATGAATCTGCTTTGATGAAAGCAATCACAGTATACCTGAATTCTTCTTTTTCATCGTATTTTCTATTCTTGACCGCTTCAACTTGGGGGGTGGAACGTGAAAGTGTGTATTCCAATGAGGTTTTCCAATTACCGGATTTGCCATTTCGTTTTACGGATAAGCAGATAGATAAGCTGGCAGGCAATGTTGATGCGATTGGTAAATTGATGGGTGAGGGGTTGCATGAGACCGATGCGCATATCTGCAAAATCGAAGCTGATATAGATCAAATTGTTTATGAAAGTCTTGATCTGTCTAAATCTGAGCGATTTTTAATCGATGATGTACTCGAATATAGTCTGGACTTTTTCCAAGAAGGTGAGAACTCCAAAGCATGTGACATAGTGGATACTGAAGACCTTGAAGCTTACTCAGAAACGTTCTGTGATGCGGTTAATAGCATTCTACAATTTGGAGAATCGAGGGCAGCAGCAATGGTTTATCGTGGTGATGCGCCACTTCGTGTAGTATCCATTCGCTTCAGCGAAGTTAATGACGAAAGAACCGTGACGATATCCGATTCGACAGAGGGGTTAGAACATGCTCTATCAAGACTCGACAGACAGATCATAGAAGAATATTCTGAAAGTATATATGTTAGACGGAATGTAAAATTCTATGATAAGGATACGCTCTACATAACAAAACCTGATGAAAAGCGCTTCTGGACTCGTTCAATGGCTCTGCGTGATGCAGATGAAACATTAGCCGAAGGATTGAACAGGAGTAGTTGAACATGTTGATGGATTTTCAAAACACAATTGGGCGGGCAAGCGACACTCTTCCGAATGTTGATTCTAAATTCGAGAAGGCATGTCTCTGTATTATGACAGAAGCCTTCAAACGAATGAAACAAGAAAGACATTATGATTTAACATGGAAAGAAACATGCTTTTCTGCTTGTTTAGTCGGATACATGCGAAAAATCAGACATGAAAAGGATATCGCATTGAGAATAGATCCGGAAAGTCATTTATACCGAGAAGAGATGTTAAATTGTACTGAAGATCCTGATACTGCCCCCAGAATTGACATTAAAATCTCGGGGGGTTGGGTACACGAGGACGCATATTATGGGATAGAAGGGAAAATTTTGGTAGAAAACGATTGGGGAACGCGCACTGCCAGTGATTCACGTCGTCGATATATCGCTACTGGAATTGATAATTTCGTTAACGGTAGATATTCGGACAAAATGGATAGGGGCTGTATGGTGGGATATGTAGTTCAAGGGCGCGCCTCTGAAATTGCCTCAAAAATCAACAATTTGTTGATACGCGATGGACGGAATAAAGAAAAGATGATGAATTCACACCCAATTATCGGTTGTTCGGATTGTTGTCAATCAAAGCACACACGTACTACGGACAATACAGAAATAAAACTCCACCACGTCTTTTTAACATTTGTTTAAGGGATTCATTTCATATACGCTGCTCATTCACGAAAACTCTGGTATCGATCTTGATCTATTGCGCCGATATCAGGTTCGCTGGTGTTCTGGTTGCGACTGGTGCACATAATCGATCGATACCGGTGGAATGCTTCGGGGACGAATTACTCCGAATGGAAGAAGTGGCTACAATTTTCACGTATCGACAAGCGCCTGCACCATATACCCCTCCCCGGTTTTCTCGATCGCCATGTCATGGAAGGTGACCGCCTTCACACCGACCTCGAACCTGTGCCGCCCCCGATCGATCGGCTCGCCAGAGACGTGCGCTATGAGGTGATACCCGCCCCCCGCCTGCTCGATCCGTTCCACATCGAACCTGCCAAATACGATCTCTTCGACTTCGAAGAGGTACAATAGT
>JAUWGG010000167.1 GCA_030606525.1 Methanobacteriota archaeon
TGTATATAAGTTTAGCTGCTGTCAAAACGAAAGGTTTTTAAGCCAGTATGATATATTATCACACGGAGATGGGTAGCGGTAAGCCCATTCCATCTATTTGCACGCTATCATTAAACGCGATGCTCCGAAATAAGAATTCCTGGATGGCACGCGACAGGAGAAAACATTTGCCTGCCCCTCTCCATTATAATTTTTATTCTTAGGGAAGTTAAAAAAATTCAAAACTCATAGAAAGAACAGTATTATTGGGATGATCAAACAACCCATGAGATGAACTCTTCTAACGCCAACAAGTGGGGGAATTAAACCAATGCAAGTCGCTATACCTGCGATCAACAAACCGAAAATACCTGAAAAGAGAAGGATCATCGCCAATAGAAAAATAATTACACCGTGTATGAGTTTTTGATAGGCGATTCGATTGCAAACCCTGGCAAAGCGCTTTCCCCAGTACAGGGTAAGAAATAATGCAAAAATGGCTGATATCAGAGTTGAAATAAACATCAAAGCCATAGCTTGCGGCACGTTCCAGATAGGTTCCCACTGCACTATGACTCCTTTCGATACTTCCCAAATAGCAATCATTGCTCCACTTCTTGCTTTTAAAATAACGAACAATGCTAAAATAGTAAAAATTGCTACCGAGGTATTTACGCTCGAAATGGAAACTATGAATTCCTTTTGAGATTCCATAGCATCAGGAATGATATCATTCTTACTGGTGAAAAAATTTGTTAATACTTTCTTTAAACTTCTAAATTTTATTGAGTAGATGTTCGGTTTAACACTTATCTTGCTATTTTTATTATGCTCTTGAGTCTCATTGCCAACAAGTAATCTTCCTATCACTGTAGCTGTTGCTGCACTGATACCAGGGTACCAAGCTACTAAAGCACCTGCAAGTGTACCTGACAATACTCCCCTGACCTTCCCTTTTCGGGTCAGGTTGATCGTTACCCCTTCGATTTTTTGAGCGGGTATGCTGGGCTTATCGATCACGCTCAATAAGAGGGTGGAAAGACCGAACAATCCTGTGAAAAGCGGAAAAAATATCAACCCACTTGGATCAACGATTAAACGGGGGATGGGATACCAATTGTAGGTCACAATACCAGGTGTACTCAACAATATTAAACCAAAAGAGCCCGATAGTAAGAACACTGCCAAAGCTAATACCTTTTGGGTGAATTGAGATTTCAGTGGGCTATAGGCCTCAACTGTCCCGTAGATCTTTATGTGCTCATCTATTTCCACATCAAACGCTTTGTCTAAACTGACAAGAATCTCCCCTGTATCATCTTCAATGAAAAAAATAGAATCAGATGCTTTTCTTGAGATTTTACCAACGAGGGAAACAGCTTCTCCAAAGTACTTGTGAGCTTCGGAGATATTGATCTCGCCGATAACATCTTCCAAGTATCCCTCGTCAGCTTCATCTACATTTTTCTTTTCATCATACTGCCCATCAATTCCAATTTGCCTATCGATCGATATCAAGCCTTCTGGACTATGACAGCTGATCTTTGGTTTCTTTGCCTTGAAGCGCTTCTCGCGCCTTTCACTACCTTTCTCGCTCAAAATGAGAAGTGCTGCCACCAAGATCAAAATGAGATAAATAAAAACCTTCAATTTTTCATATAAGTATATAGGGGCCCCCATCAATAATCTAAATGGAATGAGCAATAATAACGCCACGATGACTGCACTAAAACTTCCCAATGCTGAGCATTTTACAGCTTCGTACCCTTGACCTTGAAGCATTAATCTATGTCCTGGTAAAACAGATAAAGCTGTTTCTCCCTCTGGTGCACCGAGAAATATCGATGGAATAAAATCCAAAAAGGTGTGGGTTATCAGACAGCCTATGATGAGAGCGGCAAGAACGATAAGCACATCCCCATTTGAAATGTTACCATATCCAAAGATGAAGGTGATAAGGCCAAAGAGCATGGTTTGCAATGATAGAATCATATACGCGACAAGATTTACATGGATCCCCGGGATCAATCCTGTAATGATGCCAAAACCGCAGCCGATGATAGTGAAGAGAATCACTGCTAGAAGTATAAGCGCACTCATTAAGAACGAAATAAGAACAAGTTCTTTAAAGATTGCGGTGAGAAATCACCTGAAATAAAAAATAAAAAAAGAAAAAGGGTTTTGATTCCCTATTGTCCTATTGTCCCTGCCTTCAAGGTGTCCAAGTACTTGCTACAGCATTATTGACGAAGTAACCTGCACCTCGATCAATTATGAAAGGCGATGCACCTCCATCGTTGAATGTGTCCCAAACACCTGTTGCTGCAAGCCAACGCGAAACAGCTTGTGCACTACCGCCATCAGCATTTATATCATTTATCAGATCCTGTGCATCGTAGCTTCCGCCCATGTCTTTGGAAATGCCTGTCAGTGTTAATCCTGCAACAAGATTCACAGGTTTGCTTTCCTGCAGTTTACCACAAGCACTCCATGTACTCGCTTTGTTGCAGTTGATGAAGTAACCTTCCCACACCTCGATCTCAAAGGGCGATGCACCTCCATCGTTGAACGTGTCCCAAACACCAGTTGCTGCAAGCCAACGTGAAACAGATAGTGCACCTCCACCATCAGCATTTATCAGATCGATCAGGTCCTGGGCATCGAAAAGACCTGATGCATTCAACGGCATCGATATCAAGTTAAGACCAGCTACGAGCGATATATCGTAACAAACCTCTCCACCTACTATCTTAAACTGAGTAGTACTAAATCCACCCCAATTGTTGAAATTGTCCTTACCTCGTACATATATTGTGTGCATACCAGGTGACTTTGATGCTGTGTCGTATATTATG
>JAUWGG010000141.1 GCA_030606525.1 Methanobacteriota archaeon
GGACAAAGAAGGCAGAGAGATAATGCCTTCCCATAAAAATGCTAGGTTCACATTGAGCCTGGACATTTTAGACAAAGTAGATCCAAAATTAAATGATCCTGAAGGTGTAATAGTCAGCGGGATGATCTACGGTGGTCGAGATTCTGATACCTCAGTTCCATTAAATGAAGCTTTTGATTGGGCGCACGGAATCGTAACAAAAGGTGCAGCATTGGAATCTGAAACCACAGCTGCCACTTTGGGAAAAGAAGGTGTAAGGGTGTTCAACCCGATGTCCAATCTGGATTTCCTATCTATTCCCATAGGCAGATATGTGGAAGATAATCTCAATTTTAGCGCTGGTTTGAATAATCTTCCAAGAATCTTCTCTGTGAATTATTTCTTAAAAAGTCCAGATGGAAACTTCTTGAACCATAAGAATGACAAGCGCGTATGGCTTAAATGGATGGAATTAAGAGTAAACGATGCTGCTGATGCCATTGAAACGCCAACAGGTTTAATACCTAAATATCAAGACCTTAAAAGGTTATTCAAGGAAACTCTCAAAAAGGACTATTCTGAGGAAGACTACATTAAGCAATTCACCCTTCGGGTTCCTGAAAATTTAGTCAAGATCGACAGGTTGGTAGAAATATATAAAACTAGAGTTCCCGATGCACCGCAAATCGTGTTCAAGATGTTAGAAGAGCAGAGGGAAAGGTTGAAAAGGGCGCAGGCAAGGTATGGGGACTACATCCCTCCTGATAAATTTTTGACCGTTTAAGGACAGCGCATATATGGGAACATTATATGCAACATTTTGCGAAAGATTATATTTAGAATCGTGTATTATGCATTAGAACAGAAATGAGGAGATAAGATGAAAGATAACTGGAGAATATCAGATAGGGTTATGCAAATAAAAAAGTCAGCAATCCACGAGATGACAAGATTATCAAAGGAGATGAAAGATGTGGCATTTTTATCCTGGGCGAAACCGACCTCTGATACACCGGAACACATCAAAGAAGCTGCGATTTCTGCAATTAAGAAAGGACTCGTAGGTGGATATTCTGTAAGTTCGGGTCTTCTGGAATTGAGAGAAGAAATTGTTAAAAAACTTAAAAGAGATAACGATATGAATGTTAATGTTTCAGAGATTTTAGTTACTGTTGGAGCTGTCGAAGGATTATCTGCTGCAATAATGGCCTTGATTGATCCCGGCGATGAAGTTATTTTACCCTCGCCAACTTATTCCACACATATTCGCCAGGTTATCATTGCCTCAGGAAAACCTATTCTTGTTCCTACAATCGAAGGAGAGGGATTTATTTTAGATATTGAGGGTATCAAAAAGGCAATAACCCCGAGGACAAAGGCCATTATGTACTGCTCCCCTTCCAATCCAACAGGCACTGTCTTTGCCGAGGAGCAGCTTCGTCAATTAGCTGAGATTGCTTTAGAACATAATTTAATGGTCATTACAGATGAAGCTTACGAATATTTTGTTTATGATAACCATGAGCATTTCAGTATAGCTTCAATTCCTGAGATGAGAAAGAATGTGGTCAGCTGTTTTACATTTACAAAGACCTATGCCATGACAGGCTGGAGAATAGGTTATTTGCATGCGGATGAAGAGTTGATCCCGCAAATTACCAAAGCGCATATACCTTTTGCGATTTGCGCACCATTAGTATCTCAATACGCGGCACTTGCTGCTTTAAAAGGTCCCTCTGATTGTGTTGTAAAATTTAGAAATAAATATTTATCAGCTCGTAATTTAATGTGCAAACATCTTGATGATCTTAGTTCAGTTTTCGAATATAAAAAACCTGGTGGTTCATATCTTATGTTCCCTAAGATATTGTTAAAGGAAGGCGAAACTGACTCAACGACATTTTGCAAAAAACTCCTAAGAGAAGCAAAGGTGTCAACAACACCCGGAATAGCTTTTGGTCCGACAGGAGAAGGACATTTGAGGTTGTCATTCTGCGTTTCCGAAGAAATGATAAATAAGGCGTTTGACAGAATGGAGACTTATTTCAAATAATTATTAATCTAAGATCTCAACAAATTGACTTCGACAATATCTTTCATTCACAGATCGTTAATCAAGATGTGATGTCAAAACTATTTAACAAAATATTAATAATATCTTTACGAATATCCTCATTTATAATGACAAAGGAAGGAAGGAATATGATATTAAAAAATGTGCCGAGAAATAATTTTGGGGTAACAGGTATGTTTTCATGCTTGGCATCGTGCTTCAATGCGCAGGGCGAGGACATATCACCTGTGATTTTAAGAGGTTTATGGAAGGAATTGTTCATGTTCACTTTTGATGCGCAAAAGGGAGGAGGTGCACACGACTGGACCCTATTCCCAGATTTTGCTGCTGCACAAGAGATTTGCAGTACTCTAGGTTATTCTTACAAATATGATGAAGGTTTAGAATGGTCCAAAGCATGGAACATTATAAAAGAAGCGATAGACAAAAATAAACCTATTATAACCGCATGGGAACCACCTGGGTTTCATTCACCTTGGTTTATTCTCGTAGTTGGTTATGATAATGATAAAATTTACCTCCACAGTTACAAGGAAGCTTTTCATGAGTATTCTGTCAACAAGTTCAGAGAGGGCTGGGAAAGAGGAAAAGCTGAACAACCTTGGCTTTACGGTGCAGTCATTATTCCTGGTGAAAAAGAGCGGGAAGTTGATTTTAAAGAGATGATTTTAAGTTCTTTTAAACGAGCAGTTGAAACGATGAATAAAAAGGAAGTAACCTTCCCATCCCAAAAGGGTAGATTTAGAGAGGGAACTTTTAGATGTGGATTTAAAGCGTATGAAGAACTCATCGGTTTTTTAGATAAGGAAAGGGATTACTCAAAACTCAGTATAGATGATCTGAAAGTGATTGGAGGCTGGGCTGGCTGTCATGAAGCTGGTTGTGAAGACAATAAAAGGCATTCCATAGCATATTATTTACTTTATATATCAAGCGAATTCAAAGGAGATAAGAGGAGACATATTGAGCGAGTGGCTGAGCTCTATCGGGCAGTGGAAACTCTTTATGACAGTCTATTGCTCATACATCCTTCGGTTGCACCATGGGGCAGACAGGGTTATGGGCATCTTCCATCATTAGAATCAGAGGATTCAATGTTAAAAGAAGAAGCTGTCAAAAATTTTGGACAGGATATGAAGGAAGCAGCAAAGATCGTGCGCAAGATATTAGATAATGAAAACAAAGCGATTCGAGAGCTTGAGAGGATAATTGAATGATTCATGTTTATAGTAATAAATAATGTTAGAATCCCATATATTTTTTTAATTCTTTAGAAAATAATTTAAATCGCTTTTGTTTACCCTATATAGGGGTTA
>JAUWGG010000251.1 GCA_030606525.1 Methanobacteriota archaeon
ACAGCATCAACGATGATATCCTCAGTATGGATGATGTCACTTTTAAGCACCGAGCTCAATACTTTATCCATATCGCCCATCTTTTCACCTTGTACCTAATCAAGGTATGATAATAAAATGTTTTGTTTTTGTAAAACCCAAAAATCTTATATTATTAGGATTATACATATTTCGATGTTCAACGACGTTGGCCGCACGGTTTTCAAGGATCTCAACAAACTATCGTTCGATTATGTGCCAGATAAATTGGTTTTTAGAGATGCGCAGATGCGCAGATTATTCACTTTATTCCGCGTGATTCTGGATTCAAATATTTCTCAAAATGCATTTCTAACGGGAGGCATAGGTACTGGGAAAACTGCTCTATCGAAGCGCTTTTGCATCGATTTTCAAGGACTAGCCCACAAAAAAAGCAAAAATTTAGAGTACGCGCTCGTGAACTGCAGACACAGAACTACTGAAGCCAGTGTTCTACTTAAGATATTAGCTCATTTCGATCCTAGATTTCCAGATAGGGGTTTCTCCATAACTGAGATGCTTGAGATATTGAGAAAGCATCTGGAAAAAAGAAAAACGCATTTGATCATAGTGTTGGATGAGGCAGATGTTCTTATCAAAAAAAGTGGTTCGAACCTGATTTACAATTTCTCAAGGTTCGATGAAGAGAAGATCACCGGCAAATCTTCTATCTCTTTGATCCTCATCTCCCAAAAAAATGTACTCGATCTGCTTGATCTATCAGCGCTGTCAACATTTAAACGGACGAACGTAATAAGATTTGGGAAATATACTAGAGATGAATTGCATGGGATCATAGAACAACGTGTAGCACTAGCTTTCTTTCCAGATACTGTTGAATCCGATGTAATGGACCTAATATCAGACATTGCATCTGAGTGGGGCGATTCGCGCTATGCGATAGAGCTGCTGGAAAAAGCAGGTATGCTTGCTGATGAAGTGAAGTTCGATAGGGTTACAGCAGAGCAGGTTAGAGGCGCAAAAGCCGAGATCTATTCAACCGTTACAGAAAGCAAACTCGCCGATCTAGATCTGCATAAGAAGTTGCTGCTATTGGCCATTGCCCGTAGATTGAGGGACAGAGCATATGCAACCACAGGAGAAGTAGAAAAATCATATGGTGTGGTTTGTGAGGAGTATGAGGAGAAGCAGTACGGTCATACCCAGTTATGGGATAATATAAAAGAGTTGAACATCTTAGGATTGATAGGTGCAAAGAAATCTGGGAAAGGTTTTGCCGGGAAAACAACCTTGATATCGATTCCAGATATTCCTACGAATGTTCTGGAAGAAAAAATAATAGAGTTGATTAAAAAGTAAAAAAGAAGACTTTTATATTCACTTCTCTTTAACCCGGATGTGATCGAAAGACCTAAATTATTGACCATAGTCATTGCCTTTTCCCTCATTGGAGTCATTGGTCTTTACTTATATTCAATATCGTTAGAACCAAAGCGTATGGCAATAAAAGACATAGGTGAAGA
>JAUWGG010000107.1 GCA_030606525.1 Methanobacteriota archaeon
ACATCTCTGATGAATATGGGGAAGCAAAAGTTTACCTCTTTAACAGGGCGGGAAAATTGCTGTGGAGCTATGAACCTGATGGTGCTAGTGTTGATAAAGTCTCAATCTCATCAGATGGAAATTATATAGTTGCCGGGGTCGAGGGTTCTTTTAAGCTTTACGTCTTTAACAAGAAGGGGAAATTGTTGTGGAGCAGGGAGGATATCGACCCTGATGATACCTCAATCTCATCGGACGGAAGTTACGTAGTTACTTCATGTTGTGATCAGGAAGTATGGGGTGTGTGCCTCTTTAACAAGGATGGGAAATTACTATGGCGATATGAGGTTTACGATGGTCCTTATTCCGTCTCAGTTTCAGCGGATGGGAGTTACGTGACTGCTGGAAGCGATGGCAAGGTCTATTTCTTTAACAGGGCGGGAAAATTGCTGTGGAGCTATCAGCATCCGGAACAACGTGAAAAGTATTTATTTAGCATAGGTGTAGATGCAGAATTAGAGGAGGACTTGAAGAAAGGCATCTTTACTGAAAGATTGAAGAATATATTCGAAACCAAAGGCATTCCACTAGATGAAAATATCATTCCCGCCATAAAAAACAACTGGGATATAGGCGAATATAGTATCCAGAAAGAGAAGGGAAAGATAGACTTTTATCGTCGCTATAGTGGTATGTATATCTATTATACCTGGATTTCATCAGATGGGAATTACATAGCCGCTAAAACGCGTGGAAAGCTCTACTTCTTCAACAAGGATGGTGAATTATTGTGGAGCTTTCAGACTGAGGGTGATCCGGGCAGTATTTGGCGGGGCGTTTCGATCTCTTCGGATGGAAGTTATGTAGTCGTTGGAAACTACGGTGATGACCATCATTATGATGGTAATCTCTACTTCTTCAACAGAAACGGGGAATTATTAGGGGAGTATAAAACGAACACAAGCGTTGAAAGCGCCTCAATCTCTTCAGATGGAAGTTATGTGGCTGTTGGAACTTTTAGTAGGGTTTATTGTTTTGTTGGATCAAAGAGAGGTGGTATTCTGCACATAATCAACAGCGCCCAATTAACTATTGATTCTGCAAAGACTATCGGTGCAGATGCGATAGAAGCAGAAAAACTATTACAACAGGCAAAAACAGCGCTAAATGAGGAAAAATATGAAGATGCAAAAAACTATGCAAATCAGGCAAAGACAAGTGCTGAAAAAGCAAGAAATACAAGATTAACTCAATATGGGGTTGTTATTTCTTTAATGCTCGTTTCAGTTAGCTTTGCTGTTGTAAAGATAAGAAGGAGAGAGTATAAAAGAAAGATAAAAGAATACAAAAATAGATATGAACACTTGAAGGCGGAAGGACCTTATGAACCGGATGAAGATTTGGAGGCGATGTTGAAATGAAGGACTTAACCCTCATAGAACAGAAACTTAGAGAATACGAGTGGAAAACCCAACGGTTAAAACAACTTGAACGAAAACTAAACTCTCTGAACACTGAAGGTTTTGAATCCGCAGTCAATGCAATAAAATCAAAGCTAAAAAACCCAAAGAAAGTTGAGGAAATTGAAGGAGATATAAATGAATTAAAGCAAAGGATAAAAGAAAAAGAGCAGAAAAGAGTAGATACAGAAAAGAAACACCGAGAGGCAAAAGATCTGCTAAAATCTGCGGAGTCTGCGATAGAAAAAGCAATAGATTTTGGCTGTAATACCTCAGAAGCGGAAGAATTAATAGAGAATGCCGAGAGAGCAATTTACATAAGCGATTATGAAAGAGCGATAAGAACTGTGGAAGAAGCGGGAGAAGTCACAAAAGACCTAAAAAGTAAATCAAAACCTGAGATAACTGTAGAATTATCAAAAGATGAATTTCAGCAAGGCGTATGGGAGGATGTATCGTTAAAAATTGCCAATGACGGAAATGCACATGCAGCGGATATAGTAATTGAATTTTCAGAAGAGGTAAAGGTAAAAGGCTTGGAGATAATAGAAAGACTTGATGTCGGAGATGAAATAGATTTAGAGGCGAGTTTAAAGTCCATAGACGCTGGGCAAAGGGTCCCTTTAGAGATCAACATTCAATTTAATGATTTGGATGGGAAGAGATATGAAAACTTGGAGTCAGCGTACATAAATGTTGGAAAAATAAAGAGAGAAGTGATAGAAAAAGAACATGAAATACCAATAGAAAAGCTAGAAAGAGCTTTAATCATAGAACGAGCAATCTATGACCCATGTAAACGCGATTTTATTGAGAGACGATTACCAAGAATGAAAGAATGGATAGACCACCATGATCCGGGTGCTTACTGGTTCGCAGTGTCAATACAAAATAATGCAGAAAATGCCATAACTGAGTGGGGTATTGCTCTAACAATGTCAGCGGCACTTAAAGTAATTGATGCTAGGATCGAGGACCGAGACCGTAAACCACCACATGAGACGCATCTGAACTCGTTTGAAATATCTGTTCCAAAACAATACGGGATTGTAATCTCAAAAGAAAGTTCTCAACGTGTTTATTTCAAACTTCGTGCTGAGAAGCCGAAGACACAATATGAAATCAATGGCGTTTTCAAAAGTGCAATTACTGGCGGTGTGCCGATACGAGCAAAGGAGTTCAAATACCTGTGCGATGCTAGCATGTCGCCAGAAGCAGTGGGATTAGAATTGGAGAAGACAATCTCCAAAAGAGATGCGGCAAGGCTTGCTTTAGCATTTAAAACTCTTCAGGAACTCGATAGACTGTGCAATCAGAATGCAAAAACCGAGGAATATCAGGATAAGCTTTTTATGGTTAAAAATTACACGAAAGGGTTCAGCGATAAGTTCACAAAGCAGGTAGATGTATTTTCGAGGTTTATGGTAGAGGAGCAGGGAGAATATTTGCAAGATGAATACAAGGGAAAAGTGAGAAGGTTCTGCACGAATTTGATAGATGTTTGGATAAGTGAGTTTTTGAAGTGATAAAATTAGAATGATAAAAGTTATAATAAGAACTAAGGGATCGAGAAAATGAGATTGTTCGAACTTCGAGAACTGGTGGAAGAGCGGAAAACAGAAAAATTAATCGAACTGTATTGTAATGGTGTGGACATAATGTATTTTAATGGTGTGGACATAATCTCCGGTGTAATACAACAGTTTACTGCTGGAAACTATACTATCCGTAAAAATGCAGCTTATATCTTTGGCAAGATAGGAAAAAGATATCCTGAAGAAGTTAAAGATGGAATATCAAAACTTGCGAGTTTACTCGTTGATAAGGAGAAGGATGTTCACAACAGAGCATTCGAAGCTCTCATAGAAATAGGAATGAAGCGTCCTGACCTTGTCGTAGGAACGATACCGGCAATGGTAAGATATAGCGGATTTCCTGAAATTGCGAATGATCTCAAAGAATTGGTATCGAGTGATTTTGAATCTGCCAAAGTGGTTACCTCGAACTTAGTAAGCTTGCTTTACGACGATAAGGATAAGGTTAGAGAAATAGCTGCTTTTGCTCTTGGTGTGATAGGAGAAGAGCGACCAGAATTGGTCAAAAATGCTATCCCGCCACTGATGAATTTGCTTAAAGAAGGGAAAAATGTTAATGTTCGCTTTGTTTCCTTTACCCTGGGTGCAATAGGGGAAAATAGACCAGAATGGGTCAAAAACGCAATTCCGAAGCTTGTGAAAATATTGAAAAAGTCGAAAAGCGAAGAGTTTACGATTATAATTGCCAGTGCCATTGGAAATATAGGACGGAATGAGCCGGAAAAGGTTAGGGAAGCCATACATAAGTTAATATCTCTGCTTGGGTATAGGCTGTATGATTATTATTACCATACGCTGAATAGAAACGCTATTGAAATTCGTGTAACAGCAGCAGAAGCGCTCATAAAAATAGGTAAATTCGGCGAAGAAAGGGGCAAGGTAATTTCCAAGATAAAAGATCTTTTGCTAGCCGAAGAAGATGCATATGCACGAGAAAAAGGATCGTTATTTCTTGGTGCATTAAAAGAATACCCAGAAACAAAAGAAGCTATCCCCTTATTGGTGAAGTTACTTGACGATCCTTGCTGGAGGGTTAGAGGTGCAGCGGCTTTTGCTCTGGGCGAGATAGAAGAAGTAGTAAGTGATCCAAAATCATTGAGGTCCTTAGCAGATGGAACGCCGTTATTGACAAGACTACTCGGCGATGACAAAGCATGGGTTCGCCTGAGTGCGGCTTATGCCCTTAGTGAAATTGGCGGTGTGGAAGCACTAGAAGAACTGAAAAAGCTTGA
>JAUWGG010000096.1 GCA_030606525.1 Methanobacteriota archaeon
TGATTATCTTCTCCTTTGCTTCTACCTGATAGATCTTGAGGGGAATGATGGATAGAGCAAGAAGAAGGCAAACAACCAGTGGTATAAGGTACACCTTCCACCTTCTTCTTTTTTCTTCTTGGTGGAAGCGCAGTGAGCCCAAACCGTTCGTCAATCCGTTACCATTGGTCAATCCATTCGTTAAGCCCTCCCTCATCGTTCTGAGGCCGTTTACAAGACCGTTCACTCTTCCTTTACCATTCACAAGACCATTTACTAACCCATTCACTCTCCCCTTGCCATTCACAAGACCATTGGTCAATCCATTCACAAGTCCATTCACTAATCCATTAACTCTCCCCTTACCATTCACAAGACCATTGGTCAATCCTCTCTCTTTAGCACTAAGCCTTATCTCTGCTTTTCTTATTTTAGGCAGTTCAACCTCTCTTGGAGATATTGGAATGTCTACCTTAGCCTTAACATCTGTAACATCTTCTACCCTCTCCTCTCTAACTTTTTTAAAGCTGGATAGTGCTATTTTCATAGCTCTTTGATAACACATCGCTGCATTCTCATGATCATTTATTTTAGCATAAGCGTCGGCTTTGGCGTTCCATACCTCAACAAAGTCAGGTTCTATCGATGTTATCTTATCAAAAATTTCAATTCCGTCTTCATACCTTCCCAGGTTGATTAAAATTTTGGCTTTTGCATACAAACTCTCAATGTTCTCGGGTTCAGTCGCTAACTTCCTATCATATCCCTCAAGTGCTTTCAACAGATCCTCTTTACTCTTAAACACTGCTCCACATTCATAGCAGGAAGACTCATACACACTGACCATCGCACCACATAATGGACATTCAAATTTTTCTACTATGAGTTTCTTCTTTCCTTTAATTTCAATTCCTCCAGATTAATGGAATTTGTTGAATGCTGGTGTTCATACTCTGCAAAATAAAACTTTCCCACATTTTCTTCATACATCTTAAATAAGATACACTAGAGCAATCCGTTGTGAAACAATTCATCCCATCCTCTCCTAGGTAAGAGCGATTTAAATATTGATCGTGAATTCACCAGCGGTATAACATTGTCTTTATTTAAGTTTTGTTAAGGTTCGTATTATTTTGGAATATTTTAAGCTTGCACCATCTGAAAAATCTCATTTATCATTTTTGTATATTTTACTTTTGCATCGTTGACCATCCAACAGTCTACCTTCTTTTGAACATCTTTTTCAAGTTTATTGAGAAATCCAGTATAATCCTCAGCATTGTACATCTTTATGAGGGCATTTATTTTATTCCTCATAGCATTCATTCGTTGATGTTGAGGATCCATGAACATATCAGCATTGAAAGAGTCACTAATATAATCAAGCATGTCCTCCTCATCATAATCCAATATTATCGATGCGGTTCTATCTTTGTCCATCGTTACAATGGTGTTGTTTGCAACGCCGTACTTTTCCGCAAAAATCGTATGCGGTGTAAACTCTTCCCACATATTGTCAACTATCAAATATTCTCTCAAAGGGATTTGATTGATAGATCCATTGACATCCGTATGCCCCTCAAATACATTCTCACCATATATATCTTCGATCTCGATATTCGCATCTTCGACTGGCATACCAAGTTTGTTAGTGATGTTAACACTCACGTAATTGGCTATGGTCGTATTCGTTATATGTGGATTTGATTGTGGATCGAGTTCGATCCCGCATTGACTGTGAGAGATAATGTAGTTGTCAACTATTGTTGGATTAGCTTGGACACATTTAATTCCTATATCGCCATCCGATAACCTGTTGTTTTTGATCAATGGGTTTGAATCATAGTTCATATAGATGTTATATCTCTTCGTAGATATTTTATTGGAAGTGATGATTGGATTGGAACCTCGAGAGCATTCCATACCAATATATGTATTTGAAATGGTGCTGTTCGAGATCGTTGGTGATGCACCCTCACAAAAAACACCCTCAAAAGCGTACTCAATATCTACTCCATCAATAACACAATTGTTGTCGTCGCAGTTCTCTTTAAAAGTTATCCCAAAGTAACTTCCGAAACTTGGTGATTCTAAATTGGAGGTGAAAAGAATTCGATTTTCATTGCCTTTAGCTACTAACGCTCCAAAAACATTAATTCGATGATACCCATCGAACTTCACAACTACATCTGGTTCAATGGTGAGCACAACTCCTTCTTCCACAGCGATCTTATCAATTATTATGTGTGGATTGTCCTTAGCGTACCATGTTTCATCTGCTGTGATAGGACCTGAATGATATGTTTCAGCTTTGATAGGAGCAGTTAAGAGCATTAACGGTACAAGTAAAAGCAAAAATACTGCGTATACCTTCACCTTGGATAAACTAGACATGATTTCCCCACTCCACCTTCAATTATTCTATTGATTGTTATGTATGGCTATACCCATATTTAGTTTTTATTACTGATTTTTCACTTTTTCGCTCTTAGCCATCCTTTTTCTTCTTGTTATTATATAAAAAATCATTAATGTTGCAATTGGAACAAGAACATGTGAGAACTCAGGAATGTTCTGCCCGCCAGGTGTGACAGGGGCTGAATTTGGATATATGTGCCAATCTGAAGATGCATCGGTATCAGTGCTTGAAGCATCACGACCTAGTGATTGAGTAGGACTAAGAATATCCAATGTGCCAGACCAAGAGTTGTCTGATTTGGTATCGGATGGACATGCGTCAACATCGCTTCCACTGCCGTACTGCATGTAATCTATGCCGCATTCATTGCCATCATATACCAAAAGAACATCGTCGCCGACATCGTTCCAATCTGTCATACCAATATAGATCGTCCCATTTCCATCAGAGAAATCTATATCATTCGTTCCACTTCCACTCTTTAGTAAAAGATAACAATCGTTTGGGAAAACAAGGGAGGATGAGGTCCAAGTGAATCCGTCTTGATCGGTCATAGATATACCGTTCAGATCGATATCATCTCCTCCATTGTAAAGTTCTATCCAATCTGGATCTGCGGCGGATGCCACTTCATTGATCAAAAATCTAGTTTTGTTGTAAATGAGGTCACCGTAATTCGAAGCATTTTTTTCTTTATCTGCTGTATTGCCCACGGTATAAGGCCAAAACCTCAAGTCGGCTGTGGTCTGATTCATTGTCCTCACTATAAAACCTGTTATCTCACCGTTGGTTGGTGCAGCTCCGTAAACATCAGCCAATGCTATCTTATATTCCCAAGTCCATTTATTAATGGCACTCCAATAGAAACAACTTGCCTCAGAACTTACGCTTTTATCTTTATCAAAGGCTGAACTGGTTGAATTCCACGATTTTATAGAAGTTGTATTGTCACCGAACAATGTAATATTCCAATCAACACTGTCGTCTAATACCCCATCATGATCTGTATCAAAGCACAGTATTGATTCATCTCCGCTCCCATCATACGTAGTGTCTGTAACATTAACACCAATATACAGATCGCTTCCATTCTGAAAAACTGAGATATTTAAATCATCAGTCGCATAATAATCGTAATTTGCTCCTGTGGGCCAATCTGAGAGCTTTCCATCTATAGTTATACCTGTACTAGATTGATAATTTGCAAATAATCCATATCCGCCATTAGCATCTTTATAATGTCTCGTTTTCCCTTCAGCAATAAAATCAGTCGGATAATGTGCATCATCCTCATTCCCTTTCCAATCTGTTGTCTCGAAGTATATTCTAAATTCGCCAGTTATATCCATTGCATCTATCTGCGCCTCCTATTGTGTTGAATCACATGCTGCAGCGATGCTTTGTATCCATGTCCACTGCGCAGTACTGGCATTATAGCGATATAGGCTCTTGTTGCTTATCACTCCATATTTGCCCTCGATCTGTACAAGATGATCAGCACCGATAGAGCCTATTAGACAGCCGGTTGTAGATGTATTATCTCCATCGATATATATTCTGACAACATCGTTTCCCTTCACTACAGGTGCCTCTGGTGTCGGTCCGATATATACACTTACATTCTTATTGGCATATTGCGGCGGGAAATCTTCATCTCCAGGTATGGTTGTGTTCAACCATTGATCATCTCCATACAGATAATCTTGGATACCGTCTTCATCAACATCATAATCGGTGTCTACATCTGGTGTACCATTGTTATTGAAATCGTATGGATATGGATCATCAATATCTGGTACTGTGTCCCTATCACTATCTATTTCTACGACAACTCCACCCTTCGCAGTGTTCAAGAACGGTACTTTCGCACCGCCCATCATCTCCCCGTCAACCATTAGATAAAAGGAGATGAAGGTGTTGTTCGTAACCCTGTAATCCCTGATATCGATATTTTGATTTGAATTGGAATCGTCATCATCATCTTCATAACTCTGCACCGCTTCCCAATCTGCGAAGGCACCATCTATTTTTATTTCTTCAGGTATAGAGTTAACGTATGCGATATCAACATCGCCTTCCGATGGAGGTGATGAACTTAATGATATTGCTCCCTTATCCGTAACGACATCAACTAAATTC
>JAUWGG010000064.1 GCA_030606525.1 Methanobacteriota archaeon
TAATTTAGCATGCTCAGCTAAAATTTTTGAGTAGTTTTCATCATCAATTTTGTAAGATATATTCGCGATATCAAACAATTCCCCGACCAATTTTGGATAGATGGCATCATAGATCGTGGGTGTTCCTAAAGAGCACCAAACGAAACGCTCCAAACCATAGCCTGTATCCACAACATTTATGTCAAGTGGAGCAAATTTCTCTCCTTCTAACTCTACTTCTCCATGTTCATCACGTTTCATATTCATAAAGACCAATGTAGCCAATTCAATACCGCCAACTATGACCTCAAGGGATGGACCAGCATTTCCCCCGCCCACCCAAGGACATTCCTTGTAAATGATGTTATTCTCCTCGATGCCTAATTCTTTTGTAAGCAGTTCATGGCAGTATCGAGTCGTCTTATCCTTCCAATAGATCATCTTATCTTTAGTATTGAAAGCATGATGAGCCATCATTTCAAAGCTTGACAGATGTTTACCAGTTTTCCCAACGAAGTCTAGATCGGTCATTCTGATACAAGGCTGAGATATGACCAATGGATTGGCAGGTGGTTCAACCAGACCTGATGTCACATGAGGTTGAAAATCGTATATCGATGCGTTGACCAAAAATACATCATTACGCCATCTGGCTACAACTGGATATCTCTCGATCTTCTTGTGCCCTCTTTTCTCGAAAAAAGAGATGAAAAGAGAGCGCATCGAATCAACATTCAACTTTTTCTTAATCAAAGGATTACCAATAAAACTGTATTCTGCGCAAGGCGTATCACCGCAAACTTTCTCATCACCCAAACTCCAAAATGGAGTGGAGCATTTAGCGCAAATCTTTCTTTTAAACCCATATTCTTTGAAGAATGGCAGTCTGTATTCTTCCTCAAACATAAACCTACAATATGAATTGTGTTATTAAAAGTTGATGCTTGAAAAAAGCTATTTGCTGATTCATCAACACACTCCTAAACCTTCGGCTCTCTCCATTCTTTAAAGGAAAAATAGATTTGTTTTTTTATTTTAGAATCTGTAAAAGGAAGTTTCACTCTTTTTTTATTTATCAAAATTATCTCCCATTTGTTGTAGGGGGCTATTCCTTTAACTTCCTTCCAAGAAATATGCGTAATATGCTTCTTGAACTGAACATGAACACCCTTCTCAGACACTCCAATTCTTGTGGGTGAAGAATTTATTGCAGGAATATGGAGGACAAGGTCAATAGCAATCACTAGAATTATGGAAGCGATTACAGCTAACCACATCATCAACACTGGAACTCCTCGCAGGTATGAAAATATAGAAACAAATATACTCACAAAAATTGGGTATATCAACAGTCCCTGCATCAGTTTTTTCTTAAGTCTAAAATGCCATTTATTTTTCTGCCATACAACGGACATGCCATCTCTCCTGTTTTGATAATGGAAAATCTTTCAAGTCATAAACTTTTACTTTTTTCTCCAAAACATTAGCGAACTCGATAATGTCAGGGACAAAATTTTTGTCGATGTCCAAATTGCCGCGGGTGAGAGTTCTCACTGTGATATATTCAAGATTTTTTTTAACATTCAGATATATCTCATCAATATCATCAAAGAATAAGAAATTTTCTTTTTTCTCTTTCGCTTGTTTAAGAGTTCGCCATGGAAATACTATACCGTTCTCATATACTTTGAGATCACCAAGTATCTTAGAATGCTTGATCATGTTATTAACTATATAAATCCCGAATAATATCGAAGGGATACCAAGAACCAAGAACGCAGGTAAAGCTTGATAGTTATAAAAAGCTGTAGCACCTGCTACAGTACTAACTCCAAAAAGGACTAGTATCATTTCTATTTGATTTCTCATGATAGATTTCTTGAACGCTTTTGCGTGCTTAGTTTGAGTTGAATCAAACAATAAATTACCTTTTGTTTTCATTCTTATCACAATTTCACTTCCCCAACTGCTTTCTTATGATCTCTTCAGATGTATCCAAGAATTCTTCTTCAGTGCCATATGGTAT
The DNA here is from genome assembly GCA_030606525.1 of Methanobacteriota archaeon. GTDB lineage: Archaea > Thermoplasmatota > Thermoplasmata > JAUWGG01 > JAUWGG01 > JAUWGG01. Next base: position 2,006 of record JAUWGG010000064.1, read on the forward strand.
GGTTGCGCCAGCTGCTATGTTGTGTCCTCCTCCGTGTCCACCGACCTGTTTGGAAGCTTCTTTCATTACGATGGACAGGTCTAGACCTTTGCTGATCAAGCTTCTTGTTGATCGCGCAGATACTTTGATCCCTTCTTTTGTGTTCGCGAAAGCGAAGATCGGCAGTTTTTGATTTATTTCTCCTGAACCTAACAGCATGCTTGCAGTAATGCCTATGACGCTGTCGAGTATTTCGTCTTTGCCGTGAAAATATTGGATGTATCTTTTTTCTGTAATGCCTATCTCCTTTATGAATTGCAATGAGTTCACCAGTGTTTTTCTGTGACCTAAGAGCAAAGATTCTGCCTTTTTTAACCACTTATCCCTATCTCCTAAACAAATTTGATATCCAATATCTGCTTTTTCATATCTTCCGCATGAATTGAGCAGAGTAGCGAACTCCTTTGCCGCTCGCAGCGCTCCCTCTTCCTTTTGAAGAATGTACACTTCACCCAATACTCTTTCTGCAAGCGCATGACCAAAACCTTTCTTAAGTAAAATGGTAACGATTTCAGATACGATCCTCTTTCTTTCCGCTTTGGTCAGATCGACCCACTTTCGCCATTCCTCTCCTTCCTTTAAATCGATGCCCAATCCCAATAAAAAATCAATGCAGTTCTCTTTATTTCCAGTTAATTTGGGTATTAATGGGTCGTTGGCATATTGAAGCAGTTTGAAGACAGGTCTTGTCTCCCTTCCAAAGAACTGAATATCTATTTTCCAAGATAGAACCCCTGCCTTTCCCCCATCATTTAATATATCGCGGTTCGTACCTATCAATCTTCTATTTTCTATAGATTGCAGATCACCTACAGCACCAACGATGGCAAGAGCTGATAGATCAATATTCTCGGCACTTAAAGCTTTAGCGACCAGATAAGCTGTACCAGCACCACTTATGTCTCTGGCACCATCTCTTCCAAATAAATGGGGATTGAGGTGTAGAGTGTTTTTCTCAACAGCATTGAAAAGCGTCAGCAGATCTTTTCTATCACTCAGGGGTATTTCTCTTTGACTGGGGACATGATGATCTGTGATCACAGCATTTAAATCCTGAAGCTCATGAAGATTACCGCTGCCTAGATCAGTGAACCACACCATTTTATTTTCATTTTTTAAATTTTTAATTACGGTGTTATCCAATTGTTTAATGAACTGAACCCTATGCTCTATGCCTTCCCTCATCAAGGATGAAGAGGCAATGCCTGCTGCAGATATGCCGTCTGCATCAATATGGGAAATGATCAGGATCTCATCATATTTCTTTATCTCATTGGCTATTACTTTTGCCCTATTGTACAATAATTTTCCTCCCAATTCAAGATATGTCTGATATATAATCGATAAGCTTTATATTTGATCGATAACGACATCCATTTCCTTCTCTAACATAGTTAGCTGATGCTGATCCAATATTGAAGGATTTAAAGAAATCAATAAAATGGACTGAGATACAGCTATTAGGTCTTTTAAAGATTGAATGAATCTGAGAACAATTGGAAAATCATTGCGTGTTATGAGGTATTCTATACCATCTAACAGGGCTACACCCTCATCCTTTCTTAAGAATTGCTGAAATGCTAAGTTAAGCTTCTCCAAATCTTTTGCTCTTATTGCCTTCTCTCCACCAACATCTGAGAGCCATATAATCGCTGTATCCTTCAAATCAAATTGCTCCTTAACTTTAGCTGGGTGGGTTCGTGTCACACAAAAACCTCTTAGACCGCGTTTTGTGTAATCTGCTAAGAGATTATACGTTAGTTTTGGTTTTTCCTCTTTGATCAAATAGGCAAATGTCTTTTTTAGCTCAACTGCCTCCCATTTCTTTTCCTCTTTTTCCTCTTTTTCTTCTAAGACCTCTTTCTCTCTGACCAACAGTTTTTGACCGCATCTTCCACATTGCTCATCCTCAGGACCAACTCGCCCACTGCACAAGGGACACAGTACCTCTTTTTCTATTCTTTTTTCCTTCGATTGTTTAAGGTATTCTCTTATTCTTTCAACTTGCGATGCACTTATCCCTTCGATCTTCAACAGATACTCACTTTTCGCTCTTTTCAATTGTTCTTCATTCTTATAGCCAGCTTCAATCATGGCTACTGCCTTCTTGGCAGTTATGCCAGGGATCTTGATGAATGAAGTTATGCCTTCTTTCATATGCAGAGGTGAAATGCCTATAGTGATCTTTTCACCTTCAATGAACCATTCAACAATGTAATCCTCATCAACCTCTCCGTCAACGAACTTCAATTTTCGACAGCGGGTCTCAAATTCAATCAAATCACATTTGTCTTTTAAAATTTCAGCAAGTTCTTCTGACATCGAAGCACCCACATCAACGAAATCCTCCACATCCATGTCTATCTCTTTTCGCATCTGCTGTATCCTTCTGATCAACTCACGTGCAAATCCTTCTGATTTGATCTCGTTCGTTATCTCCAGATCCACATATATGATACCACCTTCAAATTCTTCACTAACCACTTCTTTGGGAAGGTTAGTTTTGAAGGTTACCATATCCTGTTGTATCTTTACAAGAACACCTTCAATGCCTATCTTGTATTCTCCTTTCTCCATTTCCTCCTTGATCCTTTCTGCTGGTTTTGCTTTGAGCAATCTTTCTATCTTGCTCGACCATTGTTTATACACCTTTCCTATGGCTTCTGGATCTGGTCTTACTTCTAAGGTCAACCCCCTCCATTCCATACCTGGATCTATGACTTCCATTTCCTTGGTGTTCGTTTGCTGTAAGATCACAGATCTCAGTGATTTAACAGAGGATGCAACCTCATCCGAAGCGGCCTTTACAGCGATCCTCTTCACAGGCCAGCGCAATTTCAGACCTTTCCTCTGTCTAATCTTGGATACTACCTCTACAATATTTTGGGCGATGACCATGCTCTTTTCCAGATCGGGGTTGATTAGAGTTTGATCGCATATGGGCCAATCACACATATGCACACTCAATAGGCGACCATCCAAATTTTGGTATACGGTTTCTGAGATGTGAGGGGCAATCGGAGCCAAAAGCTTGGATAAGTTCATCAATACTTCATGCAGCACTTTATAAGCTGACAACTTCTTTTTATCTTCCCCTTCGATCCAAGTTCTTTCACGAATGAGTTTAATGTACCATCTGGACAGCGCCTCTAATATGAAATGCTCAATTGCTCTGCAGGTCTTATGCAATTCGTATTCTTTTATTGTTTCATCCACATCGACCTTCAAATTCTCGAGCTTTGAGAGAAGCCATTTATCCTCCGGTCTTAGATAACCTTTCAGCTCTTCAAACGAAATAGAAGGATCGAAGCAGTCTATGGACATATACAAAGTTGAGAAAACATACACATTCCAGAGTATGTTCAAAGTGCGATTTGCTTCTTTAACACCCTCCATAGAGAAGTTTATGTCTTCCCATGGAGCATTCGTCTTAAGAAAATAGAATCTAAGGGAATCAACTCCATATTTTGCTATTACCTCTTGAGGATCGATAACATTACCTAAGCTCTTTGACATTGGCTGACCTTTGCCGTCCAACAGCCAACCGTGCATTAGAACAGAATTATATGGTGCCTTATCAAATACAATGGTGCTTGATCCCAACTGTGAATAGAACCATCCTCGAGTTTGGTCATGAGCCTCGGTGATCCATCGACATGGCCACCATCTTTCAAATTGCGCTTTTTCAGCAGGATAATTAAGTTGAGCCCATGAGCAAATGCCGGCCTCGAACCAAACATCCACTATATCCTCTATACGCCTCATTTTTTTATTGCATTTTGAACACTTGAACTCTATCTCATCAATCCATGGTCTGTGAAGGTTCATTCCCTCTTTGTAGTTATCACTCTCTTTGAGCTCCTCTATCGAGCCGATGATCTTAATTTCACCGCATTCGCATTCCCATATTGGTATTGGTATGCCCCAATATCGCTGTCTAGATATACACCAATCACGGGCATTTTCAACCCAATCTTTCTGTCTTGAGGACCCTGCCCATTCTGGTGTCCAATCTATTCTATCTATTTCCGCCAGCATCTTGTCTTTTACTTCTGTCACCTTCAAAAACCACTGGCTTGTGGTCCGATAAATGATTGGGATCTTGCATCGCCAGCAGTGTCCATATCTATGTGTGATTGTACTATCAAAAAGAATGAAATTCATATCCTTCAGATATTCAATTATTTTTTTATCAGCGTCTTTCACGTATTCTCCTCTATATTTTTCCCCCACTTCATTTGTGAAAAACCCACTTTCATCAACTGGACAAAAGGGAGGTATATCGTGTTCTATACCTATATCGAAATCATCTGGTCCATGACCAGGTGCAAT